>DAOUAZ010000138.1:0-11541 GCA_034432975.1 Anaerolineales bacterium
GCAAAATCATCGGGGCAGGCGGGAACACACGGAATGCGCGCAAAAACCGGCTTTTTCCGCGTGTTCAGCAACTTCTGCGAGTTCCGTGTCCAAAAGATTTATGCAACATGCTGCTGACGAATACAGATTCCGTGTAATCCGCGTAATCCGTGTCCAAAAGGTTTTGACTGCAAACGAACTCTAAACTCCAGTTATTACCATTCTCATAAAACGGAGGAGCTTTGTACGCATTCGTTTATGACGCTTGGCACTACCCGCTTTATTCCGAAAACGTCATAATGGGGAAGCAGAGAATATCTGCTAATTTTTGTCCAACTTCTCATAAAGGAGTAGCGAATGCCCGGAAAAGGTTGGATTGAAGTATCTGACCAATACTGTAAAGGCTGCGAACTGTGTATCAGCGCCTGCCCGCCAGGGGTGATAGAACTCGACATGAGCCGTCTCACCCCCAAAGGCTATCACCCTGCCCATCTCTTCAAAGATGGCTGCACCGGATGCGCAATTTGCGCGCTCGTTTGCCCGGATGCAGCCATTACTGTTTATAGGGAAGTCGTCAAGGCCGCCCCGGTGGGAGCATAGGAGATAACATGGCTCGTCAGTTAATCAAAGGCAACGAAGCAATGGCCGAGGCCGCTGTGCGCGCCGGTCTCGAAGCTTATTTTGGCTATCCAATCACCCCGCAGTCGGAAATATTGGAACACCTTTCCCGCCGCCTGCCGGAGTTGGGACGCGCGTTCGTCCAGGCCGAGAGCGAAGTGGCGGCCATCAACATGGTCTATGGCGCTGCCTGTACCGGCGTGCGGGTCATGTCGTCGTCCTCCAGCCCTGGCGTTTCACTGATGATGGAGGGAATTTCCTACATCGCGGGGACCGAAGTGCCGTGCGTGCTGATTAATGTCATGCGCGGCGGGCCTGGGTTGGGCAACATCGCCCCGGCCCAAGGCGATTACTTCCAGGCCGTGTATGGCGGCGGGCACGGCGACTACAAACTGATTGTGCTGGCCCCCTCCACCGTGCAGGAATCCATTGACCTGACCGTGCTGGCCTTCGACCTGGCCGAAAAATATCGCGCCATTTCGATGATTCTGACCGACGGCTCGCTTGGACAGATGATGGAACCCGCCGAAATGCCCGAACTGCGCCCGGTCGTCCGCAAAGACTGGGATTGGGCCGTGACCGGGGCAATGGGCCGCCCGCGCCGCATCCTGTCCTCGATTTACCTGGAAGCCCATGATGAAGAAGTGACCAACCTGCGGCTGATGAAGCGCTGGTTCGAAATCGAAAAGAACGAAATCCGCTACAAGGAATATTATCTCGACGACGCCGAATTTGTGGTCGTCGGGTTCGGCACTTCCGGGCGCGTAGCGCTCTCGGCAGTGCGTGAAGCCCGCCAGATGGGCATCAAAGTCGGCCTGCTGCGTCCCGTCACCCTCAGCCCATTCCCCTTCGGCGTGCTGGACGAACTCTCGAAACGGGTTCAGGGTCTCCTGGTGGTCGAGATGAACATGGGACAGATGTTGAACGATGTCCAGTTGGCGGTCAAAGGCCGCGTGCCGGTGGAATTTTATGGCCGCCCCGGCGGCGTGGTTCCGTTTGCCGATGAAATCCTGGCTGAAATCCAGCGCATGACAACCTCCAAACTAGAGATTGTCCAAGACCCGCGCAAAGCCTGGCTCGAACGTATGCTGGCGGTTATAAAGTAGAGGTGAAAAAATGGCTGCTGTTGACGTTGAAATTGTAAAACCCCAAAACCAGGTCTATTGCCGTCCGCATTCCTTTACCGATTTCTCGACTCACTACTGCCCCGGCTGCACGCATGGCGTGGCGCATCGCCTGATTGCCGAAGCCCTCGACGAAATGGGCGTGCAGCAAAAAACGATTGGCGTCGCGCCGGTCGGCTGCTCAGTCTTTGCCTACAACTATTTCGATGTCGATTTCGTGGAAGCGGCGCACGGGCGCGCCCCGGCCATGGCGACCGGCATCAAGCGCGTCTTACCCGACCGGGTCGTGTTCACTTATCAGGGTGACGGCGACCTGGCCTCGATTGGCATGGCCGAAATCATGCATGCCGCCGGACGCGGCGAGAACATCACTGTCATCTTCATCAACAACGCCATCTACGGCATGACCGGCGGCCAGATGGCCCCCACCACCCTGCCCGGTCAGAAGACTTCCTCCTCGCCGCTGGGCCGCGACGTGGAATTACAGGGCTACCCGCTGCGCATGTCTGAGATACTTGCCAAGATGGACGGCGCGGGCTACGTGGCGCGCCGCTCGCTGCACGACCCGGCCAACATCCGCAAAGCCAAGAAAGCCGTCCGCACCGCCTTCGAGACCCAGGCGCGTGGGTTGGGCTTCTCGATGGTCGAACTGCTCTCCACCTGCCCGACCAACTGGGGCATCACCCCGGTCGATGCGCTTAAGTGGGTCGAGACGAACATGGTTCCGGTCTACCCCATCGGTGACTTCAAAGTGTCATCGGCAGTGGGTGATTTGAGATTTTAGACGGAGAAACTATGCAAAAAGAGATTATCATTGCCGGGTTTGGCGGGCAGGGCGTCTTGTTTGCCGGTCAGGTTCTAGCCTATGCCGCGATGGATTTGGGCAAGGAAGTGACCTGGATTCCCTCCTACGGCCCCGAAATGCGCGGCGGCACGGCCAACTGCACGGTCGTGATTGCCGATGAAGAGATTGGTTCGCCGCTCGTGCAGCGTCCGCCTTTTGCGATTGCGCTCAACCTGCCCTCCTTCGACAAGTATGAGCATGAAATGCAGCCGGGCGGCGTGCTGGTGGTCAACCAATCGATGGTCGACCGCGGCCCAAAGCGGACCGACATTCACACGGTCATGGTCTCTGCCAACGAAATCGCCGAGGAGATTGGCAACAAGAAACTGACCAACATGGTGACGGTCGGCGCGCTGGTGGCTGCCATATCGGATCTGGTCACGCTCGAAGCAGTGGAAGAAGCCTTGCGCGGGCATCTGCCCTCCCGCCACCAACACCTGCTGCCGCAAAACTTCCAGGCCCTGCGCCGCGGCTATGAAGCGGCCAGGGAGCAGTTGGTCACGGTTTAACAGGCGCAACCGACAAATTAAAGCCGCCGCATCTGCTTTTCGATGCGGCGGCTTTGTATTTGCAGACTGTCAAGCAGCAGGGCTGCTGGCAGGCGGGTTTCTTAAAAAACCTTGTGCTCGCCCCGAAAGGCCTCTATCAATTCCCGCCACCAGGCATCTTTCTCGCCCGGACGGAAGGGCAGGTAGAGGGTCAGGCGGTCGGCGAGGGGGGCGTAGCGTACTTTGAGCGCGGCGGCCAGCGACTGGGGCGAATCGGCCTCCGTCATGAACTCGGAAAGCATGGCGTCGCTGACCAGTCCCGGCATCTCAGCCCATTCGCCGCGCGCGGCCAGGGCCGAGAGTTTCTCGCCGATTTCTGTCCAGCCGTGCAGTTCCAGCACCGGGCGGTAAGAGGGCGTGGAAGCGTAAAAGGAAACCTGCTGGCGGCAAAATTCGCGCTCGAAGTCGTCGGTGGCGGCAAACACGGAAGCCGAAACCGTCACAGCGGCGCGCGTCCGCCCGGTTTTGGCAGCGCCCTCGGCAATGGTGGGCAGCATCACTTCAGCCAGGTAGTGCGGGGTATGGAAGGGGTGCACGTGGAAGCCGTCGCACAATTCCCCGGCCAGTTTTGCCAGCCCGGTATTGACCCCGGCGATGTAGATGGGAACCTCCCTGTCATCCCCCCAAATTCGACTGAACTTCGTCGAATTTGGGGGGACCGAGGGGGGTGGGGGAAGCGGCCCGGGGTTGAAAAACGGCGACATAAGCGTGATTTTGTAGTAGTCGCCGCGGAAATTGAGCGGGGTGTTATTCTGCCAGGTCTGCCATAAGGCGCGGATGACCTGGATTTGCTCGCGCAGTTTGCCGGTGACCGAATCGGGCCAGGGCATCCCGAAGCGGCGCTCGATGTGCGCTTTGACCTGCGTCCCCAGCCCCAGGATGAAGCGCCCGCCCGATTGGGCAGCCAAATCCCAGGCGGTGTAAGCAATTGTGGCCGGGGAGCGCGCAAACGAGACGGCAATCCCCGTCCCCATTTCGATTCGCGCCGTGTGTTCGGCAATCAGGGCGTGCGGCAGGAAGGGGTCGTGCATGGTTTCGGTTGTCCACAGGCCGTCGAAACCGCTCGCTTCGGCAGCGCGGGCAATATTCGGGACTTCGGACAGTGAAACAGGGGGCAGGGCGGCATCGATTTTCATGGCTATATCCAGGTTGGTTCTTCGTACACGCCAAAGGCTTCCTTCATCACGCCAATCATCTCGCCCAGCGTGGCATAAGCGCGGACAGCATCGAGGATGTAGGGCATGGTATTTTCCGTACCGAGGCAGGCAACGCGCAGCCGGTCGAGGGCCTGGCCGACTCGTCCCGCGTCGCGCGTCTGGCGGACTTCCTCCAGCCGCGCCACCTGGCGGGCATAGCCTTGCGGGTCCATCTCCAGGATGGGGATGGAAAGCGGCTTGTGTTCGGCATACACATTGACCCCGACGATTTTGCGCTCCCCGGCGTCGATTTCGCGCTGGTAGCGGTAGGCCGCATCGGAAATCTCGCTCTGGAAAAAGCCTTTTTCGATGGCCGGGAGGACGCCGCCCAGGCCTTCGATGCGCCGGAAGTAATCGTAAGCCTGCGCTTCGATGCGGTCGGTCTGGGCTTCGACGAAGAACGAGCCGCCCAGCGGGTCGACCGTGTTCGTCACGCCCGATTCTTCGGCGATGATTTGCTGGGTGCGCAGGGCAATCGTGACGGCGTGTTCGGAGGGCAGCGCCAGAGCTTCGTCGAGGCTGTTGGTGTGCAGGGATTGCGTCCCGCCCAGGACGGCGGCCAGGGCCTGGATGGCGACCCGCACGACGTTGTTTTCCGGCTGCCGGGCGGTCAGCGACACCCCGGCGGTCTGGGTGTGAAAGCGGCACAGCCACGAACGCGGATTTTTGGCCTTGAACGTTTCGCGCATTTCCCTGGCCCAAATGCGGCGCGCGGCGCGGTATTTGGCAATTTCCTCGAAAAAGTCATTGTGGGCGTTGAAGAAAAACGACAGGCGCGGAGCGAATTCGTCGACATCCATGCCGCGCGCCATGCCCCATCGGACGTATTCCATGCCGTCAGACAAGGTAAAAGCCAATTCCTGGGCGGCGGTCGAACCGGCCTCGCGGATGTGGTAGCCGCTGATGGAGATGGTGTTCCACTGTGGGACGCTCTGGGTGCCGTATTCCATCGTATCCACTACCAGCCGCATGGAGGGTTCAGGCGGGAAGATGTATTCTTTTTGGGCGATGAACTCTTTCAGGATGTCGTTTTGGAGCGTGCCGCGCAACTGGCCGGGGCGAACGCCCTGTTTTTCGGCGGCGGCGATGTACATGGCCCAGATGATGGCGGCCGGCGAGTTGATGGTCATGCTGGTAGAGACTTTATCGAGCGGGATGCCCTCCAGCAGGATTTCCATATCTCTGAGCGAGGAAATCGCCACGCCGCACTTGCCAAATTCGCCCAGCGCTTCGGGCTGGTCGGTGTCGTAGCCCATCAGGGTGGCCAGGTCGAAGGCAACCGATAAACCGGTCTGGCCCTGTTCGAGCAGGTATTTGAAGCGGGCGTTGGTCTCTTCGGCGGTGCCGAACCCGGCGAACATGCGCATCGTCCACAGTTTGGAGCGGTGCAGGGTGGCGTGGACTCCGCGCGTGTAGGGATACTCGCCGGGGTGGCCCAGGTCTTCGTGGTAGTCTAAATTGGGAACATCAAGGGGAGTGTAAAGCCGGTTAATCGGCTCAGAAGATGTGGTCAGGAAGGAGTCGCGGCGTTCCGGCAGCGAAGCGGAAGCCTTCTTCAGCGTGGTATCCTCCCATTGGTGCAGAGAATCCTGTAATTCCGCAAGTTTTTTGCGCTCGTACATGCTCTCTCCTTTTTTCCTTTGGCGAAGGATTACAGGTCGATTATAGCATGTCAGTTTTCGCCGGGGATGATGGAGCCGGAAGAGAGACGCTTGGCGCGAAACATGCGCTGGTCGGCCAGGTCGAACAGGGATTGGGCGGTATCGCATTCGACGGGATAGATTGCGATACCCATACAGGCCGAAACAAACTTCTGGGTATCGTTGGGAAGGTGCAGTTTGGTCGAAGCCAACACTTTTTTGATTTTCTCGGCGATACGGATGGCGGCCTGCCGGTCGGCTTCAGGCACGATGACGGAAAATTCGTCGCCGCCGAAACGCGCCACCATATCGGTGGAACGGATGATATTACCCAGGGCGACGGCAACCTGCCGGATGACGCTGTCGCCGATGGCGTGGCCGAAGGCGTCATTGATTGCCTTGAATCCATCCAGGTCTATCATCAGCAGGGCGAGTGGATGGCCGCAGCGCTGGGAACGCTCGCATTCCTCGGCCAGGCGGCGGTCGAAGTAACGACGGTTGGGCAGGCCGGTCAACGCATCGGTCAGGGATTCTTCGGCTGCCTGTTCGTACAGGTTCGCGTTTTGGAGCATGGCCCCGGCGCGCTGGGCGAACAATTGTCCAACCGAGACATCCGACGAGGAAATGGCGTGCGGTTCATCCCAATAGAGCGAGAGCGTCCCCAGGCTGCCCTGCGGCGCTTCGAGCGCGAAGACGGCATAAGCCCGAAACCGCTCCCGCGCAATGACAGCGCGCAGGGTGCTGGTGCGCTCGTCGCGCAGGATGTCGGGAATTAACACGAATTTCTTTTCGCGGAAGGATTCGGCGTCGGGCGAACGGTCGAAATTTTGGTTCACAGTTTCCAGGTAGGCTTCAGAAAGCCCAACCGAGTATGCGCACTTAACGCTGCCGCTTTGCGGGTCGTAAAGGTGCAGGGCGGCGCGCTGGGCATTGAGCAGGCTGCGCGCCGATTCAACGATGGAAGGCAGGAGCGTTGTGCGCCGCAGGTCGGAGGTCAGCGTGGTAATCTGACCGGCCATTTGCTCCAGGAGGCTGGCGCGGCTTTGGGCCTCCTGAAACAGGCGCGTGCGCGAGATGAGCAGGGCCGCCACATCGGCCAATTGACGGGCGCGTTCTATTTCCCCGGCCTCGAAATCGTGGGTTTCCGCAGAACCGACCAACAGCGCGCCGAGGAAGCGATGGTCTGGCACGCCATACAAAGGCAGGGCCAGGATGGACTTTTCCTGAAACCGTTGCGCAACCGCCGGGGAGAGATAGGGGGAGCAGTTGACATCCCGCACAACCAGGTGTTTTCCGGCCTGCAACACCGAAAGGGTCAGGCTGGTCTCCTGTCGCGGGATTGGCGGGTTGTTCAGATAATCCACTTTCGCCGTGCTGGTCACTGCGCCGAGATGCACATATTTGTTGTCTTCATCCCAGCGCGTGATGTAGATGGTATCCACTTGCAGGATTTTTTTGATTTCAGCAGCCAGGGTTTCGTACAGGTTTTGTAACTCGCCATGTTCCAACCCCAGGCGGGTCAGGCCGTGCAGGCTGTCGAGATACTGGTTTTGCTCATCGACGCTGCTCCAGGTTGCATGAACCCGGCGCGAATGGGTGGCTATCATCAAGCCGTTGGCGACAATTGCAATAAGATATATGACCCAAATCAACGGAGCGAACTCCAGTCCCAGAAAACCATTGGCTTGCAGCAGAAGATGCGAGGGAGTTAGCCAACCCTGGATGTAAGCCTGCATGACCCCGGTGTAGAGCGTTATCACCCACAGATTCAAAAAGACGAGTTGCCGGGAAGGGAAGAAAACTGAAATGGCCCCCATCTGCAGCAAATACAATAATGCAAGCGGGCTGGCATATCCCCCGGTGTGGTGCATGAACAGGGTGATGAGCAGGATATCGAGCCAGCCCTGGATGAGCGCGGTGCGGGATAATTTTCGGTAGCGCTCCTCCACTGGACAGGTGGATCGCTCGATGCAGCGATAAAAAAAACAAAACGGGATTATCGCCGCCAGCGCTATGGCTGACAGCCAAACGACCCGGTCCGGCCATGCGCAGCCATACTGGAGCAAAAAGACAACGACGAGCAGTCCTGCCCCCAACAGGTGCAGGCGCTGGTTTTCATAAAGGTGCGCCAGGAAGAAGGAATACGATTTTTGCGCAGACTTTGCCATTAGCCGATACAGCCCATCCTTACAGTGATTATGCACGTTCTTTCACAAACATACAACCACCAGAACTTACAATTTAATTTCTGGTATACTCATCCAGACGACAATATTGTTAGGATAGCCCTTATGCCTCGTTTTGAAATCGATGTTGACCCCTGCGACCACATCACCGCTGACGCCATTGGCCTGCCCGGCCAGCGCGTTTTTTATATCCAGGCCTTTCAGGCCGCGCGCACCGTGACCGTTATTATCGAAAAAATCCAATTGCAATCCCTGTCGGTGGGCGTTGAGCAATTCCTGGCGCAACTTGCCCGGCAGAACCCCGACCTGCCCGAAGCCTCGACTGATTTCTACGAGGCGCAAATGCGCATCAACCCACCGGTCGAGCCGGTCTTCCGGGCCGGGGAGATTGGCCTGGGCTACGACAAAGACCGCGACCTGCTGGTCATCGTCACCCGCGAAATCCTGGGCGATGGCGAAGACCCCGAAGAAGCCGCCGTCATCCGCTTCTGGTGCAGCCGCTCGCAGGCGCGCGCCCTGGCCCGTTGGGGGGCCGAAGTCGTCCAGCGGGGCCGTCCCATGTGCCCGCAATGCGGCCAGCCGATGGAGCCTGAGGGACATTTCTGTCCCAAGAAAAACGGGCATAAGCATTGACAAATCAGCAAATGAGCAAGAGAGCAAGTTTGCCCATTTGCTGATTTGCTACCTTGCCGATTTGCTTGCTTGCTGATTTGTTTATTTGTACCCCATGCCCCCCTTACCCAGCGACCTGAAACCCGCCTTCGCCCAGGCCCCGCTCGAACTCAAGGGACAGTTCATGCTTGGCTCGAACTACACCTTCCTGGTCGATGTGCTGCATGAGGGCGAACCCCTGCAAGCCGTGTACAAACCCGTCCAGGGCGAGCGCCCGCTCTGGGATTTTCCCGAAAACAGCCTGGCCGGGCGCGAGGTGGCGGCCTGCCTGGTCAGCGAAGCCCTGGGCTGGTCGCTCGTCCCCTACACCATCCTGCGCGAGGATGGCCCCTACGGTCCCGGCAGCCTCCAGGAATACATCGAATACAACCCCAACTACCACTATTTCAACTTCCGGGACGCCGACAAAAACCGCCTGCGCCCGGTCTCGCTCTTCGACCACCTCGTCAACAACGCCGACCGCAAAGGCAGCCACGTCATCCTCGAAAAACGCACCCGCCATCTCTACGCCATCGACCATGGATTATGTTTTCACGAGGAAGACAAATTGCGGACGGTGATATGGGATTTTGCCGGGGAACCGATTCCGACCGAACTGCTGGCCGCGCTCGAACAGTTCCGCGCCGAACTCAAGCCAGACTGCGGCCTGCATACCGCTTTACTGGCCTATCTCTCCCCCGAGGAAATTGCCGCGCTCGATTTCCGCGCCGAGGCATTGCTCGCCGCTGGCAAATTTCCCCAGCCCCCGGCCGGCCGCCGCCCCTACCCTTATCCGCCGCTGTAAAAACAACCGAAGGTCGAGCAGCCGGTGGTTTTCCGGCGTATCGAGACCCGCCTTTATGTACGAATGATGAACGCGGAATGATGAATGATGACAACCGGACAACTGGATAACTGGAAAACCGGACAACCGAAAAACCGACAAACTGGAGAACTTTTAGAATGACCCACTACAAACTCGCCCTGCTCGGGTTCGGCAACGTAGGCCGCGCCCTGGCCCAACTGTTGCTGCGCAAACGCGCCGAACTCAAAGACCGCTACGACCTCACCTTCAGCGTGACCGGTATCGCCACCGGGCGGCACGGATTCGCCGTCAACCCCAGCGGAATCGACCTCGAGGGCGCGCTCGACCTGTTCCGCGCCGGGCGCAGCCTCGATTTGGTCAGCAAAGTCCCGGTCAGCGACTCGCTCGACATGATTCGCAAATCCGAAGCCGACGTGCTGTTCGAGAACTCCCCGGTCAACTACGAGACCGGCCAGCCCGCCATCGACCACGTCCGCGCCGCGCTGGGGTTGGGCATGCACGCCGCCACCGCCAACAAGGGGACGGTCGTCCACGCCTACCACGAACTCAAAGCCCTGGCCGCCCAAAAGGGACGGAAATTCTTCTTCGAGTCGACTGTCATGGACGGCGCGCCGATTTTCTCGCTCTTTCGCGGCGCGCTGCCCGGGGCGCAGTTGCGCGCCTTCAAAGCCATCCTCAACTCCACCACCAATCTCATCCTGACCCGCATGGAAAACGGCGATACCTTCGAGGGCGCGGTCCAATACGCCCAGCAAATCGGCATCGCCGAGACCGACCCCTCCGGCGACGTGGACGGTTGGGACGCGGCCATCAAAGTCGCCGCGCTGGCCACCGTCCTGATGGACATTCCCCTCAAGCCGCAAGACATCGACCGGGCCGGCATCCGCGATGTCACGCCCGCCATGATTGCCGCTGCAAAAGCCGAGGGCAAACGCTACAAACTCATCTGCGCGGCGGAGAAGGACAGGAACACCGTGCGGGGCAAGGTCGCGCCCGAACTCGTGCCGCTGTCTTCCCCCTTTGCGGGCGTGGAAGGCACCACCTCCATTATCGAATTCCAGACCGATGTATTGGGCAACCTGACCCTCATCGAAAACGACCCCGGCCCGCACACCACCGCCTACGGATTGCTGGCCGATTTCATCAATGCCGTAAAGTAGAAAAAACGTCCCGAAGGTTCACAACCTTCGGGACGTTGTCTTATTCCTCAGCCGCTTTCACCACCGCCGGGGACGGGGACTTCTTCGGGAAGACCTTGCGCCAGAACCAGCGCAGCAGCCGCCACAGCAGCGCCAGCACAGCGATTATCACCGCGCCCGCCGGGATGATTAAGATAATCAGCCAGATAATAAAATTGACAAATCCCTGGAAGAAGCGCACCAGCGCCTGCAAGGCATCGCGCGCCTCGCCCTGCGGTTTCCACCCGCCGATTTGAATCGGCTGGATACTTTCCTCGGCAACCAGCCGCACCGAAATGGCCGAAGTGGCAACGGATTCATCGTAATACTTGATTTGTCCCTTCAGCACCTCAATTTCGCTCTGGATTTGAATCAACTGGTTGAAAATCGCCAGCGTGTCGTCCGCATTTTGCGACTGCTTCATCATCTCCAGCAGTTGCGCTTCTGCCGCCTGGCGCGCCTTCAACCGCGACTGCAAATCGACGTATTCGTTGGTCACATCCTGCCCGCTGCGATTCTCCGACTGGACTTCGACCACATCCGTCTTGATTCGGGTGAGAGCCTCATCCAGGCTGGCCGCCGGGACGCGGATGGTGATGTTGCCTTCCGGCACGCTCGCGCCGCTGGGCATCATCCGCTCGTAGATTCCCGAAGAAACCACGAACCCGCCCAAATCGCGCGCCAGTTGGGCAATCTCCGCAATTCGGGCTTTGGGGTCGGCGACCACAATCGCCAGGTCGGCGTTTTCGAT
>DAOUAZ010000139.1:0-8571 GCA_034432975.1 Anaerolineales bacterium
TCGCTGCCTGGAGAGGGCGAAAGGCCTTTTGTCGCGCTGCTATTTTCTTACCTGTCCATTAAGCCGAAGGTGCATCTCCCCCTGACAGCGGGTTGATTGGCGGCAGCGCCCAGAAAATACCCAACACAATGATGCCGCCTACCGGAACCAACAGGAACAGTTGCCACCAGGGGTTTTTACCACTGTCACGCAGCCGGCGCGCTCCGGCTGCTAAAAGGGGCAGCAGGAAGGCAATCAGGAATATGGTGCTTAAGGTCTCGTGCAAGTAGGCGAGCGCCGAAGCCACCAATACAACGAATAGAATGAACCACCAAAATTCTGGCCGCGAGGCTCGTCCATTGAATTGCGCGTAGTTTACCAGGCAGGTGCGAATGGATTCAAAAAACGTCATTGAGCCTGTTTCGCTGGGGGTGGTCGAATTCCTGGAACTTGTCATTTGTATCTCCTTGCCGATTTTAGAGACGGCTTCTCTCAGGGATGTAACCCAATGCAGCGCATTGGGGTTGTCCCTATTTTCAGCATTTTTTTGCTGTCCCGCAACTGTGGAAATCCCTGGTTTTTTGGCGATAGGCCAATCGGCGGCGTCTCGCAGTTTCAAAGCCAATTCCATCCTGGTGTTGACCTGGAGTTTGGAGAAGATATTTTTCACAAATGAAATTCAACGGTGCGGTCGGAAATGCCGAGCGCGAGGGCAATCAATTTGTTGCTTTTGCCCTCCAGGAGAAGCTGTACGACTTCCCGTTCACGATTGCTCAATGGGGAGATTTGCGCCATATCGTTTTTACTTTTTGAAACCTAAAATTCCCTATGTTTTGAGCCGATAGGAAACAAAAGCAATTGTGCGATTATCGGGCGACCATGAATTGACGTTGAGCGTGCCTTGCCCTCCGAATAGGTTGACAACGGTTTTCGATTGGCCCCCACTGGCAGGGATGAGGCGAATTTCCACGTTTTTGTTGGCCGGATGGTCGCCCGGGGCCACATCGCCTTTTTGGTAGGCAATGTAGACGACCCATTTCCCGTCTGGTGAAATGTGCGGGAACCAGCAGTTGGCTTCCTCATCGACCATCTGCATCTGGTTGGAACCGTCCGATTCCATGCGCCAGACCTGCATCAGCCCGCTGCGCACCGAGTTGAACCAGATATGTTTTCCGTCCGGCGCATACTCGGGGCCGTCATCCAGCCCGGGCAGGTTCGTCAATTGGGTTTCCGGGCCGCCATCGACTGGAATGGTGTAAATGTCATATTGTCCGTTACGTTCGGCGCAATAGGCCAGGGTTTTGCCATCTGGCGACCAGCCGTGCAGGTAACTGGGGCCTTTTTCAGTGACCAGCCTCGGACTTCCGCCCGCAAAGGGCAGGATGTAAATCCGTGAGGCAGCGTCTTCGTAGGTAAAATGACTGACGGCCAGTTGGGTGTTATCGGGTGAGAGCACGTGGTCGTTATTGCAGTCGATGGCAAAGGCGGTGTCGATTTCCTTGATTTCCCCGCTTGCCAGCGTGTAAGTGTACATCCGCCCCCGGCTGTTGTAAACCAGGAAACGCCCATCCTGCGTCCAATTGGGCGCTTCAATGACGTAGTCGAATTCCTTCAAAACGGTTCTGACGCCGGTGAACACATCAAGAGTTTCCAGGATGCTGAATGAGTCGCGTTGGGCGACCCATTGCCGGAGGGTGTCGATATTCATTTTCCAGACTCCATTCCAAGTGGTGAATTGCTGTAATCATACCGCATTCGCAAGAAAACAGGCGGTGGAAGCCCTGCCCTGGGGCTGCGCGCATTACCCAAATGGGTACTTTATGTAAAAAGTTTGTTAAGAACAGCGTTTTTCCCTTGGATGGCGGGTGATTTATGTTATATTACTGAACGATTGTTGAACGCCGAATCTCTTGATCGGGGAACCCACCTTTCGGGGCGAAACAACCCAGTGTTGTAGAGCAAGTCTTCTGTTCTAGCCCGGCAGCTAACCTCGTAGGCGTCGAAGATCGCGTGTAAGGCACCTTGTCAAAGGTGACTCAAACGTGAGGCTTCGCGCACCGCGAAGGGAAATGTCGGATAAACCAAAGACTTGTTTTTGTTTAAGGAGAAAACCATGTATACATACAACTACAACACAAACCATGAAGAGCACCGCGCCTGGCGAAGCGCCCACGAGATTAAATTGGCAGCCCTGGAGCATGAAAAATGGCGCATTATCATGTTGGAAGAAACGACCGCCCCATGCAAATCACAGGCCGGCAGCCGGAACGGCCAGCAGCCGGGGTGGCTTGCCATGTTCACAGCACCCTTGCGTTTGTTTGCAAACCTGATGGGCTAAACAACGCGCACCAATACAGAAAGAAGAGCAGGGCTTGGTTTGAAGGCCCTGCTCTTTTCTATTTTCAGACCGACCTCCCTCCATCCCCTGCTTACCCGCTTTACTGTGCTTCTGACCTTTTCTTGACAGGAGAATAATATCGAGATAATATATTAACACTTTTACAGAAAGCGTTAATATATTATGCCGTTCGATTCCCAAACCCGCAAACAAGCCCTCCTGAATGCCGCAGCCAGCCTGATTATCCAGTATGGTTATGATAAGACCACTATCGGCGACGTTGCTGATGCAATTGGCTTGAATCGCGCCCTGGTGTATGGTTATTTCAAATCAAAGGATGACTTACTGGAGGCGCTTATCAGGCGCGAGATGCGCAAGTATGGCGAGTTGTGGTTCGAGCATTTGATGGCCGACCCCCAAGGAGGCACAGTCGCCAGTATTTATCGCAGCGTGGCCTATGCTCTCAAAAATACTCCCTTCATGGCCGCCATCGTCATGCGTGATTCGGGCACATTTGGAAAATATTTACGCAAACCGGGGAATATCTTCGAGGGAGCGCAATCCCAGAATCTTGCCAGCGGGCTGCTGCAATCCCTGCAAGATGCCGGAACGATCCGGCGGGATGTCAACTTGCAGGCTATCACTTACATTATGGATTCTCTTGCAAACAGCCTGGTCAGCCTTCCCAAGACCAGCCAGGCCCCGGCGTTCGATGAACTGCTCGAAACCATCGCCGAAATGCTCGACCGAATGTTGACCCCTGAGGAGAGCAACCTCGAAGCCGGGAAAAATGTCTTGCGCCAGTTCGCCGTCGAGTCGCAAAAATTCTTCGAACAGATGGAACTTCCATCAAAGGATGATAACCAACCATGAAAATTCTCATCACAACGTTTGGAACACGTGGGGATATTCAACCTTATGTTGCGCTTGGCATCGGGCTGAAAAAGGCCGGTCACGAGGTTGTCATTGGCACAACCCAGGGCTACCAGTCTTTTGTCGAATCCTATGGCCTTGGCTGCGGAGCCATGAGCAACGAATTGCTGCAACTTACGCAAGATAGCCTGGACGGTACGGGAGGCATGGCAGGCACCCTGGCGACCATCAAGAAAATACCACTCGCAGTTCGCAATATGATGGATGATGAGTGGAATGCTGCGCAATCATTCCAGCCTGACCTGATACTCTATCACTCAAAATGCCTGGGGTCCCTGCATGTTGCCGAAAAGCTACGCATTCCAGCCATTCTCTCTCTGCCGCTGCCATTTTTTACCCCAACCAGGGCATTCCCGGTCCCGTTCATGTCAGGGATTCGCCTGGGAGCCTGGTTTAACCTGCTGAGTTACAAAATCATGGGCTTATCCAGTGGGATGTATGTAAAAGCGACCAATGATTTTCGCGCCAGGGTGCTCGGACTACCGCCGCTCAGTCGCTTCCCCAATCTCCTGGTTCGTTCGGATGGCAGCCCGGTGCCGGTCATTTACCCGTACAGTCCTCATCTCCTGCCCGTGCCGGATGATTTTCCACTACATGTGCATGTGACCGGCTACTGGTTTCTTGACCGCCCAGATGACTGGCAGCCAGACCCTGAACTGGCGCGCTTCCTGGAGGCTGGGCCTGCGCCTGTTTATGTTGGGTTTGGCAGCATGGGCGGTAACGGCGGCCTTGAGCGGGGGAAGGTGATACTCGAAGCGTTGGAAAAATCGGGCCAGCGCGGGCTGATTGCCAGCGGCTGGGGCGGCTTGAAGGCCACAGACTTGCCGCAGGATGTTTTTATGCTCGAATCGGTTCCTCACGATTGGCTTTTCCCCAGGGTATCGGCGGTGGTACATCATGGCGGTGCTGGCACCACTGCCGCCGGGCTGCGCGCCGGGAAACCAACCATTGTGTGCCCCTTTCTGGGCGATCAACCTTTCTGGGGCCAACTGGTCTACGAGCGCGGCGTCGGGCCGAAACCCATCCCGCAAGGGAAGTTAACCGCCAATCGGCTGGCGGAAGCCATCCAAATTGCGACCCAGGATGCCGAAATGCAGCGTCGGGCAGAAGCCCTGGGACAGGAAATCCGCGCGGAAGATGGCGTGGCGCGGGCAGTTGAAATCATCCATGCAATCAAGATTTAGCAAATCTATGCAGATGACCATTCCCGCCCGGTTGAATTTCTGGCATGTGTTGTTTGGCTTTGTGGTTGTGATGCTTACGTACCGGGTTTCCAACCTGCTTAGCAAGAAGAAAATCGACAGGATACCCATGAGCGAAGCCTTGAAGTCTGGCGCGGAGTAAACGATTGAAATCATCAAAGAAGCGGGAACTTCCTGGCCATCCATGATGGATGGGATTATCCGATACAGCGAGGCGCTAAGCCTTGCTGTTTTTATTTGGCCGAGATTGCCTGGATTTGCAATTTGCCTCTTGACTTGGAGTCGCCTCCAGGTGATACACTATTTTCAACGAGGTGAACCATGAAAATTGCAGAAGTCAGTGAACGTTATGGCCTTTCGTCTGATACGCTGCGCTACTACGAGCGGATTGGGCTGATTCCGCGCGTCAATCGCAGCGAGAACGGTATCCGCGATTACAACGAACACGATGTCCGGCGGGTGGAGTTCATCAAGTGTATGCGCAGCGCCGGGCTGCCGATTGAGGTGCTGATTGATTACATGGAACTTATCCAGCAGGGTGACAGCACCATCGAGACGCGCAAGGAAATCCTGGTTGAGCAGCGCAATTTACTTACATCGCGCATTGCCGAAATGCAAAAAACGCTGGATTTGCTGAATCGAAAGATTCAAATTTATGAAACGGCCATTCTGACCAAAGAAAAAGAAATCGTTCAAGAAGGATAAAAGGAACTCGAAAATGACCGAATATATTTGCACTTGTGACGCAATTTGCATTGAACAAAAGCGACAACATGTAACAAAAAATCCGAAAAGCGCGGTGTCCGCCTGGAACGGTTTGCGGTGGACGGTCGGAGCCATTGGCAACTTCGTTCTTGAATCTTATCGTTTCAATCACGAAACGCAGCCGCAATTCTCGAACGGCGGGACGCGCGTTCTCATTCGTCCTGACCGGATTGAATTGGTGTAACCAGATTGGCAAGAACGTCCCGAAGGTTGTAGAAACATGTTCAATTCTCCCCAAAAACCTTCGGGGCGGTTTTCCTAATTCAACAGACAAGAGGAGATAAAATGAAAACCCGTCAACTTGGAAACAGTGGATTGGAAGTTTCGGCCCTCGGCTTGGGCTGTATGCGCATGAGTTTTGGCGACACGCCCACCGACAAACAGGAAATGATTGCCTTCATGCGCAAAGCGGTCGAGCGCGGCGTGACCTTTTTCGATACGGCGGAAGTCTATGGGCCGTTCACCAACGAGGAACTGGTCGGCGAGGCGTTGGAGCCGTTTCGCGGGAAAGTGGTCATTGCCACCAAATTCGGCTGGAAGCACGGCGAGAAGGGGCCGCATCCCAGCGTGGGGCTGGACAGCCGCCCGGAGCAAATCAAGCGGGTAGCGGATTCGTCCCTCAAGCGTTTGCGCGTCGAAGCCATCGACCTGTTCTATCAGCACCGGCCCGACCCGGATGTGCCGATGGAGGACATGGCGGGGACGGTCAAAGACCTGATTCAGGCCGGGAAGGTAAAATACTTCGGGCTGTCCGAAGCCAGTGCCGAGCAAATCCGCTGCGCTCATGCCGTGCAACCGGTTGCCGCCTTGCAAAGCGAATACTCGCTTTGGTGGCGGGCCATCGAAGAAAACGAGGTGCTATCCACCTGCGAGGAACTCGGCATTGGCCTGGTGCCATACAGCCCGCTGGGACGCGGCTACCTGACCGGCAAGGTGGATGAAAACACGAAATTCGATAGTTCCGACATCCGCAGCCGCAACCCGCGCTTTACACCGGAAGCGATGCGCGCCAACCGGGTGGTGGTCGAGTTGCTGGAAAAAATCGCCGCGCAAAAGAACGCCACCCCGGCCCAAATCGCCCTGGCCTGGCTGCTGGCCCAAAAGCCCTGGATTGCGCCTATCCCCGGCTCGCGCAAACTGGAGCGGCTGGACGAGAACCTGGGGGCAGCGGAGATAGAACTGACGGCGGGTGTTCTCGGTGAAATTGCCGATGCGATGGCCCAGGTTGAAGTGGTTGGGGATCGGTATTAGGCGTGGCAGGAGGGCGCGTCGCGCCCTCCCAAGGTGAGGAGTAAAACATGGACAAGAAAAAAGTAACGGCTGGCAGGGATAATCTGGGTGACTTTGCGCCCAAATTTGCCGAGTTGAACGATGATGTCCTGTTCGGGCAGGTCTGGGCGCGCGAAGAACAGTTATCTCCCCGCGACCGGAGCATGATTACGGTCACAGCGCTGATGGCGATGGGAATTTTGGACCAATCGCTGAAACATCACCTGATAAGAGCCAAAGAGAACGGCGTGACCAAAGATGAAATCGCCGAATTGATTACGCATGTGGCCTTTTATGCGGGCTGGCCCAAAGCCTGGGCAACATTTTATATGGCGAAGGAAGTATTTGAAGGGTGATGCAAATCCATTGTGATCCCAAAATGTTGAAGTGGCTGGGCAGAGAGAAAACGGTATGTTTAATCCATGAGCGCAGCAGCCACATGCAGAAATGGGGCAAACCCGCACGGGAAATTTGTCTTGGGGATGTCGTTTCCGTTTTGCTCGGCGAAAAGCAATGGCGCGGGGCGGCCCCCACAACTGCCATGAATTCAAATCGCCATCCGGGTATTCCTGGATGGCAAGGCCGCTGATTTGATGGAATGCGTCAGCGACGAGCGGATCAACAAGGAGACCACTATGCAAATCGGATTACAAATCCAATCCTTTAAGTACCCCGGCGGCACGGCTGCCATCCGGCCTAAACTAAAAGAAATTGTCACCACCGCGGAAAATGCTGGTTTTTACAGCCTGTGGGTCATGGACCATTACTATCAAATCAAGGGTTTGTTCGGCGAAGCCTATACCGACCCGATGCTGGAAGCCTATACCACGCTCGGGTATTTTGCCGGGTTGACCGAGAAAGCCTATCTGGGTGTATTGGTCACGGGCGTGATTTATCGGCATCCCTCCGTCCTGATGAAGATGGTCAACACCCTCGATATTCTCTCCGGCGGTCGGGCATATCTCGGCATTGGCGCGGCCTGGTACGAAGAAGAGGCCAGGGGCTACGGGATTCCCTATCCTTCGACCCCCGAACGTTTCGAGCAACTGGAAGATACCCTGAAACTGGCGAAGGCGCTCTGGGCTGGCGGCGAGACCTCGTTCGCAGGCAAGCATTTTTCTGCCCCTGCCATCACCAACAATCCCCGCCCGCTCTCGCAGCCGCATCCACGTCTCATGATTGGCGGCACGGGACCGAACAAAACCCTGCGCATGGTCGCCCAGTATGCGGATGCCTGCAACATCGGGGATTGGGTTGGCAAAGAAAATATGCAAAACGCGCTCGACACGCTCAAAAAACACTGCGACACCCTGGGACGCGACTACGCCACTGTCGAGAAAACCTGTCTCGGTACGGTGCATCTCTCCGGGGAGGATACGGTCGATAACGTGCTTCGCCGTCTCGAAGAACTCTCCGGGATGGGCTTCTCGCACGCCATATTCAACATGCCGGATGTGTACAAAATCATCCCGCTGGAAACCTTTGCAAAAGAAATCATCCCGGCAGCGGCTGGTCTCTAACTGGTACTGCCACTGGTCGCAATGCTCAGGATTGTTCACCTCGCTACAAAACATCGAAGGCGATTTTTATGAATCAAGTATCTGGTCAAGCAGTCCCAAGCAGTAAACAAAAGGTCGCCCTCGGAGTTTGGGCAATCTTTGTCACGCAGTTCGTCAGTTTTCTCTTCATCAACGCCCGCAACATCGCCCAGCCCGGCATGATTGCCGAGCTGGACGGCATGTCGCTCTTTTCCTGGCTGATTGCGCTGCCCGCGCTCAGCGGCGCGGCCTCGACCCTGCTGTTTGGAAAACTGTCAGACATCTACGGGCGGCGGGCCATCCTGCTGCTTTCGATTGGCATTTTCCTGCTCGGTTTGCTGGTTTCGACCCAAACCACCTCGATGGCCTTCCTGGTGGCGGCGGCAACCTTCATGAGCATCGGGCACTTCCCGATTATCCCGCTTTGTTTCTCGGTGATTGGCGACCTGTTCCCGCCCGCTGAACGCGCGAAGTGGACCGGGCTGCTCAACCTGCCGGGCGGCGTTGCGGCGCTCATCGGTCCTGTGTTGGGCGGGGTGGTTGCCGA
>DAOUAZ010000140.1:0-2430 GCA_034432975.1 Anaerolineales bacterium
TCACCGCCTATCGTGAACTGGCAACATCGGCGCAACTGCCCTTGACAGAGGACATTGCCCGGCGCGAAATCACCCTGCCGCTTTACCCGATGATGAAAGAGGAAGATGTCATCAGCGTCGTTCAGGAAATCCGGGCGATTCTTTCTGCATAAGCAGATGGAGCCTGTTTTCCAGCGACCGGCCGTCATTACCCGTAGAAAGCGATAAAAAGATTAGATGGAAATCCGAAAATACTTCCTCCTGCTCAAAAAATGGTTCTGGCTGCTCGTCATCGGCGGAATGCTGGGCGGCGCAGGCGGCTTTTTGTTCAGCCGCCTGACCACCCCCATCTACCAGGCGCAGACCAAAATCCTGGTCACCAGCAACCGCCAGGACCCGAACTTCGAGTTCGCCTACCTGAGCGACCAGCAACTATTAGAAACTTATATCGAAATCCTGCAAACCAAACCCATCCTTGATTCCATCATCCAAAAAGTCGGCTTCGAGTTCAAACCGGCCCAAATTGCCATCGTGCAGGTACGCCAGACCCAAATCATCCTGATTGCCGTCGAAGACGAAGACCCCGCGCGCGCGGCGCAAATTGCCAACGCGCTGGTAGAGGTTCTCATAGAACAGAGCGGCAAATTGCAGGCTGGCAAATACGCTTCGGTTGAGGCCAGTTTGCAGGTCCAAATCCAGGAGGTCGGAAAGCAAATCGAACAATTGCGCGCCGAATTCGACCAGATTTCACAACAAGAGATACAAGAGCAACTATCACAAGTCGAGGAACAAATCGAAGTCTTGCAAGACGAGGTCACCGTCCTCGAAAAAGAGATTGCGCAGTTAGCCACTGTTCCCC
Organism: Anaerolineales bacterium; assembly: GCA_034432975.1. Lineage (GTDB taxonomy): Bacteria > Chloroflexota > Anaerolineae > Anaerolineales > Villigracilaceae > UBA5195. The sequence continues at coordinate 839 of DAOUAZ010000140.1, forward strand.
GAAACGAACCCAGAGACCAGGCAAACGCCCGCCAGGCGCAACTGGCCGAAAAACAGGCCCAACTTCAAAGAGTTCAGCCCCTGCTATTGAACTACCAGCAAATCCGCTCCAACCTGCTCTTTTTGGGGCAGCCCGCGCTCGGCGTCAGCGCGCGTTCCGACTTCCGCACGCTGCAATTGCAATCCACCCTCAGCCTGTACCAGCAACTTTACCTGAACCTGCTCAACAACCTGGAATCGCTGCAACTCCTGCGCCTGCAATATACTCCCAACATTGACCAGATTGAACCGGCCATCCCGCCCGAAAAACCCGTTCGCCCGTCCACCCTGCGCTATCTCATCATGGGAATTGTGGCAGGCGTGGCCCTGCTTGGCGCGGTGGTGGTTGCCATCGAATTCCTGGATGACACCATCAAATCACCCAAAGATATCATGCAGCACCTGGGGCTGCACACCATTGCCAGCATCCAGGAATTCAGCAGTAAAAACCTGAAAGACGGCGAAATCTTCATCATGCAAAATCCAAAATCGCCCATTGCCGATGCATATCGGTTGTTGCGCACAGGAATCCTGTATGGCCTGAACGGGAACTCGATCAAGACCCTGCTCATCGTCAGCCCCGACCCAAGCGATGGGCGCTCCTCGGTCGCGCTCAACCTGGCCGCCAGTTTTTCCCTGCTCGGCAGGAGGGTGACCGTCGTCGATGCCGATATCCGCAACCCGCGCCTGCACACCACCCTGGGCATGGAAAACCGGGTTGGGCTGGGCGACATCCTGGCCGATAAAGCCGACCTGAGCAGCGCTACGCAACTATTGGAAGGACAGCGCAACATCCGCGCCCTCACCGGCGGCCACATGCCCGAAAGCCCCACCGAACTGCTCGAATCGGACCGCCTGGGGCAAATCCTGAACAAGTTGACTGCCAACGTAGACATGGTCATTCTGGATGGCCCGCCCGTCTTCGTAGCCGATGCGCTGGCCTTTGCCTCGCGGGTCGATGGCGTCCTGCTGGTCATGCGGCCCGGCAAAACTCGCATCGAAACTGCGCAAGCGGCGCTGGAATATCTCCAGCGTTCTGGCGGCAACATTCTTGGGGTGGTTCTCAATCGCGTGCCTCGCAGCTGGGCCAAATATCACGAAGGCTTTTATTTCAGATCTGAAGATTTGGCGCGCGCCAAACGATAACCAGGACATCTTCCGCCCCAGATAGAGCGCCTTTGTTGAATTTTCGGCAAAGGCGCTTCCTCATTAGGGCAATGTCGTTTTGACCTTGCTCGGCCAGGTTTTCATTGCCGGCCCGGGCTGGCGCTTCGCCCTTCACATTTACGCCGTCATCCTGGGCTGCCTGGGGCTGATGATGGGAATTTTGTGGAAGTATTCACGCCAGAATCACTAATTCAGCGTCTAAAACTTTAGTTTCCGCTAACTGGTTTGGATGAAAAAGAAGGTAATGGGCTCAAAACGTGATAATCTTGTTTTTAGACAAACAGAATTCACAGGAGCCCATTACCATGTCAAATCATACCATAGCAATATTGGTGAAAATCTGCCAACATCTTCCGGTCGGAACGAATCTGGGCATCGTCTACTTTT
>DAOUAZ010000141.1:0-2885 GCA_034432975.1 Anaerolineales bacterium
GGGGCGGGTGAGTCTGCCAGGCTGGGGTGTATGCTCGGTTCGGCAGGGCAGAAGGCGGTTGGGTTTTGGGCGCAAACAGCCACAGGAACAGGCCCGGAATGGCGTTGACGCCGACCACAATCGCGCCCCAGTAATCGTGACTGCCCCAAATCATCCACAGGAAGCAGGTCCAGGTAAAGCCGATGGATTTGACAATCAGGTGGCTGTCTTTGGAAATCATGCCGTCTACTTTGCGGAGCAGGAAGCCCATCGCGGCCATTAGTACAATGACCCCGATGATGCCGCCGTTGCCGTAGAAGCTGCCGAGCAGGCTGGATTTCGACCCGTACAGGTAGAGCGCGGTCAGGTGGTCGTAGAGCGGCGGCTGGCTGGCGCGCAGCCAATCGACCAGGAAGTATTTTTGCGGGAAGAAACGCGAAGGGATGAACCCGAATAAAAGATAGTTGATGAGCGGCAGGAGGTAATCATAGCCGGTGATGTTATCGCGCACATGGCTTTCCAGGTAGAACGAGGAGAGCATGGCCGAATCGACCGTGCTGAACAGGCCGATGAATTCAGAAGGGATTTGTTGTATGAAGCCAAGCAGCTCATCAGTCGATTCGAGGGTGGTGTGTCCGCGCAGGGTGAGGACCGCCCCTCCGATGAAAACCAGCACGATGAAGATAGGGTGTGGCCAGGGGCTCTTGCTTTTGTAAGTCAACACCATCGAGAAGGCCAGCATCATCGAAACGACGCTAAAGCGGCTGTGCGGCGAAGTGATGGTCAGGCCGACATACACCATCACCAGTAAAAGGCCGAACCAGTTCTTCCACCTGGCTTGGGAGGCCAGCAAATAGACCGTGGGGAAGAAGTAAAACGTGTCGGCAATGTATTCGTAGCCGGTGGTGTTGCCCACGAATCGGCTGCCCTGGATGACCACATCTTCCCCGCCGCCCACGATGTTGGTGCGGTGAATCAGCAGAGACAGGGTGGCAATGCTGAGGAACCCGCCCAGGATGAGCAGCATAGGCAGGTTGATTTGCTCTTGCTTTTTCACATCCATTCCCCAGCGGACGGGCGAAGCCGGGGTGAGCAGGTAGGTGATGAAGAAAGCCGTGATGCCCAAAATGAGAACCAATCCTACCCATTCGGCGCGCGGCATCCCGCCGCTCATTAGCAGGTTGCGGTGATACAGGAACATGCTCGTTGCCCGACTGGCAAGCGGGTTGAGGACGAAATAGAGCAGGAGCGCCGCCCAGGTCCAAAAGCCGGTCGAGTACCAGTTGAACATGCCCCGCCGCGCCATGAGGACGGCGAAGAAGGCCAACAGGCCCAAAATAAACAGCGATTGTACCAATACCAAATCTTCGATTCGTGAGAACATTTCAGTATCCAGTGTTCAGTTGTCAGTTATCAGTAGTTAGTTGTCAGGTAACAATGTACGTTATTCATTGCTCTTTTGCTTCATTACTCTTGCTTTACGGAATCTGCTCAAAGACTGCTCGAAGCCGTTCTCCGTATTGCTTCCAGGTAAAGTGGCGGGCGCGCTCTTTAGCGGCGATAGACATCCGTTCGCGCAGGGCGCGGTCTTCCATCAGTTGACGGATACGTTCGGCCAGGGCATTCGGGTCCCGTTCCGGGACAATGAAGCCCTCGACGCCATCACGCACGACCGAACCGGCGGCGGGGGTGGTGATGACCGGCAGGCCGCTGGCGAGGGCCTCGTAAGTCACTTCGGCAGAGCCCTCGAATAAACTCGGCAGGATGAAAATATCGGCGCGGCGGAACTCCTCCCGTACCTCGCTGCGCGGCACGAAGCCGACGAAGTTGAGTCTCTGGCATAAGCGGTGCGCGCGTACCCGTTCCGAAGCCCAGCCCACGATGCGAAATTCGATGCGCGGGTCGTTGAGCAATTGCTGGGCCATGCCCGCGTAGTGAATGCCTTTGCCCATGCCCGCCAGCCCCACGAACAGGACGCGCCCCGGCGCAGGTTCATTTTGCATTTCCAGCCACGTTTCATGCACAGCATACGGCACCACGAAGCAGCGTTCCGGCGGGAAGCCGAAGTTTCCGGTCAGGTCGTCAATTACATGCTGGGAGGGGGCGATTGCCCAATCGGTGACGCGGCAAACCTGGCGCTGTTTTTCGGCGTACCAATTGACGTAGGCGTCATCGGGTTCATCTTCTAATTCGGGAAAGCGCCGCCATTCGTCGCGGTAGATTTCGCGGCGCGAGGGCATGCTGTAAAATTCGGTCACGACCGTCTGCCCCTGGTTGTGGGCGTGTTCGATGAAGGGCAGGCATTCCCCGGCCATCGAAAAGATGTGCGTAGATTGCCCCAGCCCGCGCCGAATCATGGCGCGGCCCAGTTCGGTATCGAAGGCTTCCCACAGGATGTCATCACCTACGGCGGTCTGGTATTTTCCCGATGCCTGGCGCAGGAAATGGCGAATGGTTTGCAGGGGAAATGTCACAGTTTTGGCGCGGATGTTTTGTGGCACTTCACGCCGCGCCAGGCGCTTGAGCGCGTTATTTTGCAAAAAAGCGGGAATGGCCGTAACCAGGCGACCGGCTCCCTCGTTGCCGCACAAATCGGTATAGAACCACTCCAGCAAGTCCGCCTCTTCCAGAAGAGTTGGCACTGCATAGGCGCGGCGCGCGCCAAATTGAACCCCAATGTACTTTTTCATCTCTTCCTCTGGTGCAAAGACACTGTATTTCCCAGACCTGTTTGTATTGTACCCCAAAGCCTTACAAAAACGCAAGGCCGCTGCTGTTCACCCAGCAATTCCAAATTCAAAAAAATGAGGAAAAATATGATAATGTTTTGTCACCATGACAAAACAAGCCCTCAGCCTCCAAAGCATAATGACTTATTTTCGGAAACGCTGGTCAACCGCGCCCGA
>DAOUAZ010000142.1:0-6517 GCA_034432975.1 Anaerolineales bacterium
GTTGTCCGCATCCGTTCCCCAATCCGTTAATGAAAGTCTCCATCGTCACCCCTTCCTTCAACCAGGCTCGTTTCCTGGAACGCACCATCCGCTCCGTCTTGGAGCAGGACTATCCCGACATTGAGTACATCGTCGTCGATGGCGGTTCCACCGATGGCTCACGCGAAATCATCCAGAAATATGCCGATAAACTGGCCTGGTGGGTCTCCGAACCCGATAAAGGCCAGACCGACGCCATCAACAAAGGCTTTGCCCGCGCCAGCGGCGAAATCCTGGCCTGGCTCAACTCCGATGACACTTACCACCCCGGCGCAATTTCAGCAGCGGTCAAATTTTTACAGGAAAACCCGCAAGTTGGCCTGGTCTACGCCGAGACAAACTTCATCGACGAAAACGACCGACTGATTGGCTGCTTCCCCGCCGCCCAAACCGACTACGCCCGCCTGCGGCGCGGCTACGTCCACATCCCCCAGCAGGCCGCCTTCTGGCGGGCCGACCTGTGGCGCAAAGTCGGCCCGCTCGACCCATCTTTCTACTTCGCAATGGATTATGATTTGTGGGTACGCCTGGCGCGCATCACAGAACTGCGTTACCTCCCCGGCCAGGTTTGGGCTAACTTCCGCCTGCACGCCAGCGGCAAAACCATCGCCGCCGACGACCGCTGCTGGCCCGAAATGCTCAAAGTCCACTACCGCGATGGCGGCTCATCCTTCGCCCCGATAGTGGCGAAACACTACATCCGCAAACTGGCTGCCCCACTGATTAACTGGAACCGCCAGCAGAAAATGAAAAAATTCTGATGAACAATCTATTCCCCCCTCCCACATTCGACGACATCCTGCGCCTGCTGCGCGCCTGGCGATTATGGCTGGCGGCGGCCCTGCTCGGCGGGTTGCTCGGCGCAGGATGGTACAGCGTTTTCCCGCCCGAATACCGCGCCCGCGCCACCATCGTCGTCGATTTCAACGCCGAACAGGCCTGGCCCGTAGATAGCGATAAGGAACTGTTCTACTACCTGGAACGCGAAGCCCGCAAACTGGAAGAAGTGGCCTGGGCCGATGACACCCTCCAAAAAGTGGCGGAGGAGACGGGATTTTCGGTACTCGAACTGCGAACCGCCAAACTGGAACTCAGCCAGCCCCGCGATGGCGCCTGGCACTTCTACGCCTACGACCCTGATTCCCTGGTCGCCGCGAAAATGGCATCGGCCTGGGCTGAATCCTTCGCCGCCCAAACCCGCGCTGGAATCCAGACCGCCCTCGAGCTGGATGCCGCCCGTAAAGCACTCGAAGCCACCCCCACCGATAAAGCCCTCAAAACCACCCTTGCCCGCCTCCAGGCGCAATCGCTCGGCATCACCCCCGAACTGCAAATCTCCCCGGCCCAGGTACAAAACCTGCCCGTCAGCCGCAAAACCGGCCTGGGAACCTACCTGTTGGCCGGAATGATATTTTTTTGGGTTGCCGGCAGTCTCCTGGTTTTGATATTTCCGCGCAAAACACATGCTGCATAACCTCACCCGTCATATCTCACTTGTCAGGGTATCCCGCATCCTTTGGGCAATAACCCTGGTAACCCTGCCCATCACCAGTTTTCGCTTTGTGCCGTTCCTGGGCACTGGCACATTCGTCCGCCCCCTGGCGCTCTACCCGCTGCTATTGCTGATTCCCATCCTGCTGATTCGAATCTATCGAAAAGAGATTCCCCACCCCTGGCCCGGCGCGCTGACCATCCTGACCGCCTTCGCTCTCGCGGCGCTGGGCTCCACTGCCTTTGGCGCGACGCTGGCCCCCATCGAACTGCGCGGGGTCGAATACGCCGACCGCGCCCTGCGCGCCCTGGTCACCCTGGGCATGGGGCTGGCCTTCTTTGCCGCCGCCATTTGGATGAACCAGGATGAAGAAGATGTCAAATTCTCGGCGCGCTGGCTGCTGGTCGGCCTGGCGGCGCACATCGCCTGGGGCTTCATCCAGTTTTGGGGCTTGAACACCGGCAAACGGCAAATCCTGACCGAAATCCAGCAACTGTTTTCGGTGCGCGGCCTGGTCAAGAACAAACGCATTTCCGGGTTTGCCTTCGAGCCTTCCTGGCTGGCCGGGCAAATCGTGACGCTTTACCTGCCCTGGCTGGCAGGCTGGCTGCTGTTCCACTTCAAAAATAGTTTGTTTGGGAGACAGAGCCGCGCCTGGCCGGAAGTTGCCCTGCTGCTCGGCGCGCTGGCTGCCCTGTTGATGACCTATTCCCGCTCCGGGCTGGCGATGGCGGCCCTGGCAGCGGGGGTCACGCTGGCGGTGGCGGGCGGCGGGATGGTCAGGAAATTCTTCGGGTGGTTTTGGGCAGGATTCCGTCCGCAGGGAGCAAACAGCCGCATGGCAGCCATGCAGGCCGCAGCGGCGCGCGTCTTTCTGATTCTTATAGCGGTATGCGTTTTAGCCGGGGTCGGCGTCTTTTTGACGGACAAAGGCTACATCGCCGTCTTTTTCCAAAGCGAAGCCGAGAATGTGTTCGACTATGCCACGTCGGTTTACCTCGGCCCGCGCCTGGCCTACGCGGTGGCCGCGCTGGAGGCCTTTCACGCCTCGCCGTTCCTGGGCGTGGGGCTGGGCGGGAGCGGATTCTGGATTTACCCGAACATGCCCAACTGGGTCTTGTTCAACGCGCCGGAAATTGCCGAGCAGATGAGCCCGGCTTCGACGCAGTTCCCTAACCCGAAAAATCTGTATGCGCGCCTGCTGGCCGAAACCGGGCTGGTTGGGTTGGCGCTGTTTGCGGCCTTTTACCTGGCCATGCTGGCCAATGTGTTGGAACTGCTCAAAAAGCGTCCCTGGCTGGGCGCGGCGGGTATGTTTGCATTGACGGCCATTGTGATGCATGGAGTTTCGCAGGATTCGTTTGCGATGCCCGAATTGTGGTTAAATTTGGGAATTCTGGCCGGTGTAACCGGCGCATTGAGGAGTAAAGCATGATTATCCTGTCTGTTGGGATGCCGCGCGCCGGGTCGGGCTGGCACTATAACCTGGTGCATGACCTGATGGCAACGACTGGCTGCGACGAAGCGCGCGACATCCGGCTGAAGTATGGGCTGGAAAAGATTCTGACCGAGGTCAACTGTAATATCGGCGTGTTGAGCCTGCGGCGGCTCATCATGGTCACGCGCCCGGCCTTGCTGGGGCATACGTTTGTGATTAAAGCGCATTCTGGCCCGACGATTTGGGCGCGGGCGCTGATGAACGGCGGGCTGATGCGCGCCACCTACATCTACCGTGACCCGCGCGATGCGATGCTCTCGGCCTACGATTACGGCAAGCGCGTGCTGGAGCAGCAGGGCCGCCCGAACGCCTTCTCGCGCCTGACCGACTTCCTGAAAACGCTCGATTTTTTTGTCGAATATGTGGATGGCTGGGAACAGTGGATGCAGGTTCCGGGCGTGCTGAAGGCACGCTATGAAGACTTGCTGCAAAATTACGACATCGAGGCGGTCAGACTGGCGCAATTTTTGGGAGTGGATGCTGCCGAGGAGCAGGTAAAGGCGGTGATAGAGAAGTATCGCCCCGGCGGGCAGTCGCAGGGACAGCAGGGAACGCACTTTTTCAAGGGGCAGATCGGGCGCTTCCGCGAGCGGTATTCGGTGGAAGAGCAGAAAATCCTTGCTGACCGATTCGGAAAAACCCTGGAAAAGATGGGCTATGAAATTTAATGCTCCCGCTTGGGAGCATTTTTTACATGACCATCGCTTTGCCCGCAGTTCAACTGCGGACATAACGCGCAAAACCAGGCAGAGTACAAAGGGGGCTTTATTAAAACCCCTTTTTGTGTCACAATTGCAATACTTCTGCGATTTTCGTGTAACGTCAAATAGTTATATACTATAGACACGTGTAATGATTCTGCAATCAAAAACCGGAACACGTCGAACCGCCCAACCGTCTACCCAAATGTCACAGATGGTTCAATTTATGGAGGAGTATGCTATGAAGAAATCAACCCTGACTGCCCTTTTCCTGGTGGTGGTCATCTTGTTTGGGCTTGCGCCCGCTGCCCATCCCGCTGCTGCGGCGACCAGGTGCGACTGGGTGCAGTTCGTCTCGGATGTCACCGTGCCGGATGGGGCAACCTACAAAGCGGGCGATTCGTTCAACAAAACCTGGCGCGTCAAGAATATCGGCACTTGCGCCTGGAGCACCGATTACAGCCTGGTCTTCGTGAACGGCGCGCAGATGAGCGCTCCGGCCTCGGTCAAATTGTCGAAAAGCGTGGCCCCCGGCCAGACCATCGACCTGACCATCAGCATGACCGCGCCCAACGCCGCCGGAACGCATCGCGGCAACTGGCAACTCAAGAATGCCAGCGGCGTGTTGTTCGGTATTGGCGCAACTGCGGATAAGTCATTCTGGGTCGAAATCAAGGTCAGCGGCGCGCCCGGCGCCACCGGATACGATTTTGCCGAGAATGCTGCTTCGGCCACCTGGACGAGCGGCGCGGGCGCATTGACCTTCCCCGGCAGCGAGGGCGACGCGAAGGGTTTCGTTCGCAAACTGGATGCCCCCAAACTGGAAACCGGCGCGACCAGCACCCTGCCCGGCCTGTTGATGGTTCCCCAAAACGTGACCGACGGCTATATCCAGGGTGTATTCCCGGCCTTCCGCGTGCAGAGCGGCAACCGCTTCCAGGCCACTATCGGCTGTGAACACGGCGCGACCTCGTGCTGGGTCAACTTCCGCCTGCAATACCAGGTTGGCACGGGCGCGGTCCAAACCCTGTGGTCGTTCAACGAGAAGTATGAGGGACTGGTCTATCGCGCCAACATCGACCTGAGCCGCCTGGCCGGGCAGGATGTCAAGTTCATCCTGCGCATCAACGCCGCCGGGCCGGCCGCTGGCGACCGCGCCCTGTGGGGTTCGCCCCAAATCGTGCGGGGCGGCGGAACCACCCCGCCGACCGTGACGCCGGGGCCGTCCCCCACCCCTACATCTACGTCCGTTCCTGGCGCCTGCACCGACCGAATCATCTTCGTCTCTGATGTGACGGTGCCGGATGGCACAACCTTTGCGCCCAACACCAACTTCAGCAAAACCTGGCGCGTCAAGAACGTTGGCACCTGCACCTTTAACATCAACTACTATCTGGTATATGTCAGCGGCGATAAACTGGGGACAACCCAGGAGGTGAAATTCACCTCGACAATTGCGCCCAACACCACCTTCGACCTGTCTGTTAACCTGACTTCGCCCGCCGCCAACGGAACCTATCGCGGCAACTGGCAGTTGAAGAACGACAAAGGCCAGGTATTCGGCATCGGCGCAAAGAATGACAAGCCCTTCTGGGTTGAAATCAAGGTCTCAGGCGGGGTAACACCCATCCCGACCACGCCTGTCCCGACGACCCCCTCCCCACAGGGAACAGTGCTTGATTTTTCCGCCGACGCCGGGAAGGCCGCCTGGACGAGCGGCGCGGGAACCCTGCCCTTCCCCGGCACGGATGGGGACGCCAAAGGCTTTGCCATCAAACTCGACAGTATCAATATGGAGACCGGCAACACGGAAAACCGGCCCTCGCTGCTGACCTTCCCGCAGAATGTCAACAACGGCTACATCCAGGGCTTGTACCCGGCCTTCCGGGTGGAACGCGGCGACCGCTTCCAGGCGACCATTGGCTGCCAGCACAGCTATACCGGCTGCTACATCACCTACCGGCTGGAATACCAGGTTGGCAGCGACCCGGTCAAAGTCTTCTGGGCTTTCAACGAAAAATACGAGGGACTGGTCTATAACGTCAACCTTGACCTGTCCTCCCTGGCCGGGAAGGATGTCAAGTTCATCCTGAAAGTGATGGCTGCCGGGCCTGCCGCCAGCGACCGGGCAGTGTGGGTCAACCCGCGCATCGTCCGCGCCGGAAGCGGGGCGACTGCCATCCCGGCCACCGGCACGCCGGTTCCTGATACCGCCACCCCGGAGCCAACCGCTACGTCCACCCCGTAAAGAGAATCGGTTGTTCGAATTTTTTGCGCCGCAGTGAACCTGCGGCGCATTTTTGAACTCTAAACCCTGCATTGATTTGGGGGACTCCTATCAGCCCGTTGCCTGCGCTATCTCCGAAACACGAATCGAAAAACGCCCATGAAGTTTGAGTCGGAAATGAGCGCGGCCCTGGCCGGAGCCAGGTCATGGCTGGTGTTATGGGCCGGAATACGCCTTTTTGCGAGTCGCTTGCCAGGAACCAGGAATGGAAGGCTGCCGCCAGGTTGACTATCAAAGCAGGCAAAACCAACAAGGAGTCGTGTCCGTTCTTCTGTGATTTCTAGCAGGCGCGATTGCCTGCTTTGGATGGGTTTGCTGAATGGTGGCCCGAAATTCAAACGAAATTTACCTGCCCGTAATCGCTGCACGAACTTCCCAAATCAAAAACCGGACGCTTTGTGGCGTCCGGTTTCTCATTCCTCGTTGGGGCTTACGCTTGCCTGGCTTGCGCCACCACAGCCGCAAAAGCCTGCGGGTCACGGATGGCCAGGTCAGAAAGC
>DAOUAZ010000143.1:0-7468 GCA_034432975.1 Anaerolineales bacterium
AACTCTTCAATTTGCAGCCTGCTCAGCCTGGCACGGTTGCCGCCCAAGCGTTGGTCGACCAGGCCGGGTAAGCCGTTTTCGCGATAATCCCGGCACCACTCCATGAGACTGGCGCGGGAACAGCCAGTGATATTCATGACTTCTTCGACCGAATAGCCTGTGCCATACAATCGGACGGCCTGGTAACGCGTGCGCGTTGCAGCATTCTTGCTCAGCTCGCAGGCTTGCTGCAAGGCCCGTTGTTCTTTGTCTGTGAGGGTAAATTTTCGCTTTGCCATTCACCTATTGTACGATATTTATTCAACCTGTCCATAAAGATCCATCAATTATACCCTCCCTACCCATTCTCCCCCGCCAGCCGCGCAATCTGCAAGATGCACAGGCGCAACACGGCCTGTTTTTCGGGCGGCAGGGCGGTTTCTTCGATTTGGGCGATGCGTTCCACGTCTTTGATGGCGCGGATGATGCCGACCGGGACTTCGATGCTGCTTTCGGTGATGTGGCTCAACTGCTCCATCGCGCCGACCAGGAACTGGCGCATTTCATCGTCTACCCGCGAGGAGCGCAGGAACCCGGCCAGGGCCGAGGGCAGGCGTCCGGCGGCGGAGGCCGGGCGCAGGGTCTGTCCGCCGGGGCGGGCGGCGGAGAAGGCGTGCAGGGCAGCGGCCAGTTCGGTGAAACTTTGCACGCGCTGGTCAATCGAGTCGCCCATCAAGTCCCAAATCGTCGCGCGCCAGTAACGCACCTGTTCGGGCATAGCCAGCAGGCGGCGGACTTCGGCCTGCCAGGCTGAATCAATCTTTCCATTGGGTTTTGCGAACATGCGCTCGAAATCGGTGTTGAACAGGTTGGCTTGCAGCAGGACGGCCAGGTCGGGGCGCAGGGCGGGCAGCAGGTCGGGAATGAAGACGCCGTTCTGGAAGAAATCGCTCACGTTCAGGCCGTGCCGGCGCAGGAGTTCCTGCTGGAAGAGCGGCAGGAAGCGCAGCATGGCGTCGTGGTCTTCGCGCAGGGCGACGAAGGAGGCGTGCCCGGCTGGGAAAGCGGTCTCAATGCGGCGGGTCACTTCGCCGCGCCAGTCCTGGTACAGGCGCAGGGTGTTGAGGATGTCATAGACCGGCAGGCGCGGCAGGATGCGCTCGGCAATCAGGCTTTCGCGCTCGGCTTCGGGGAAGGCTTTTTGGGCGTAATATTCCAGCGCGCGAAACAGGCCGGTGGTCAGTTGGTTGACGCCCAAAATGGCGGTTTGGGCCTGGTTGTGGGAGATGGCGCGCAGCATACTGCCCTGCTTCGAGAGCGGAATCATCTCGGCCACGCTGGCGACAATTTGCTGGCCGCGGTCGGCGCCTGAGGAGGCCCGCCGCCGCGAGGTGGGACGGTCGCGCAGTTGCGGAATCGAACGCCCGATGAAGTACGAGACGATGTGCAGGCCAAAGACATCCTCCGCCCTGCCGAACAGGATGTGGCGGAAGTGTTCGGTCAGTTCGTCGAGGAAGCCTTCGTAAAGCGGCTCGCTCAGGCCCATCGTCAGGCGTTCCATTTCCTGCGCGCCGCGTCCTTTAACGCCCAGGCGGCTTTCGGTCAGCGTTTCGGCGGCGCGTAAAAGGTGCTGACGGTGGCTGTGCTGGGATTCGCGCAGGTGGTAGAGCAGGTTTGCCAGGTCGCGCACCGGCAGGAAGCGCAAATGTTCTGAAATGCTGCTTTGCAGGGTGCGCAAGTCGCCGCCCAGGAAGACCCCTTGCAGGGGCGTGACGGCATAAGCGGTGCTGCGTTGGGCGGCGGGCGGCAGGTTTTTCGACAAGCGTTTGCGCTGGGCGGGGTTATCGAGGTCGATGAAGGCCGGCTGCCCGGCGACATACGAGTAATACCCGCCCTGGCGCTGCATGGGTTCGCCGCTGCCCAGTTTCAGGCGGATGAATTCGGCCAGTCCGTGCTCGGCCAGCCAGGTCTCGACCCGGTACTTGGCCTTGACATACTGGAACGCGCCGTTGGCCTGGCTGATTTGCTGGCTCAAATCGGAACCTGCGATGAAAACCTCGGCCAGGATTTCGGACAGGCGGTTTTGCGGGGTTTGGTCTGCCTGGCGGCTTTGGGTGGCGTAATCCCAGATTTTATCGAGGTAGTCGGGAATGCCGGTGACGGATTCGATATCTTCAAAAAGCGGAATCAGCCAGATGTTGGGCAAGTCCGATTCAGGATATTCGCGCCGGAATCGCTCGAATTGGGCGCTCATCTTGCGGTCGAGGGCCACCAGCGCTTCGGGGCGGGTGGACATGCTGATTTGCAGGGCCAGGGTCAGGCCGGGGTTGCCGTATTTGCCCGCGATGGCGTTGATTTCGTGCATGTTGAAGGCGGTCGTTTCGATGGCGAACTGTTCGCGCGAGGTAATCATGCCCTGGTGAATGCGCGGGGTGATGACGAAACGCTGTAAGATGTCATGGTAGCCAACGACGGCGCGCAGGAGCGGCCCGCTGGCGCGGTTGGCGAGGATTTCTGGAATCAGCGCGCGCAGTTGCTTGCGCAGTTTCTTGTTGAGCGCGAACCAGGTTTCGAGCATGGCGCGGCGCTGGGCGCGCAGTTCGCGCATTTTTTGTTCGTAACGGTCGTTGTGCTGCCAGAGCACTTCCGCTGGGTCGCGGCGCAGGCGCAGGCGCGCGGCCAGGCGTTCGAGCGGGCTGGCGTTGAGCGAGTAGGGCAGGAAACCGCGATAACGCTGTTCGAGTTGGTGGGTCAACTGGGTGATTTCGTTCAGCAATTGGGTGAAGCGCGCGCTGTTCTCCGGCAGGCGTTCCAATTCGGCCAGCAAATCGGGGGCGATGGGGATGCGCGGGTCGGCGCGGCGCAGCAGGTCGAGAATCCCGGCCATGCGGCGCGCGTTTTCCATCACGGCGGCGGCGGCCAGGCGGTGTCCCTGCCCGGAGGGGCGGTTCGAGCCGTCCCAATCGCTCCAGAAAGAGAGGAAGGTCGGCAGGCGGGTTTGGCTGTCATGCGTAAACAGTTCAGCGTAGTCTTCGCTGGCGGTCAGGGCCTCGAAATCGACCAGGATTTCATCGGCTTCGAGCACGGAGTTGATGCTGACGTTTTGGCCCAGGAATTCGCGCAGGAGTTCGCTGGCGGCTTTTTCGACCAGCCCCGGCGCGGGCTGCTGACCCGAAACGAGGGCGCGCTGGATAGAGTCGATGACCATCTCGGCTTGCAGGGAGTATTTCTGGGTCGGGTGAACGGTGCGGTCGTAGGCGCGCAGGTGGAAGGCGCGCTGACGGCGGGCGAGCGAGTCTTTCATGAACTCGCCCTCCAGCCGGGCGGCCAGCCAGTCGCCATCGGCGGCGGCTTTGCGCATGAGTTCATCACTGATGAGGGCACGTTCGCGCAGGCGTTGGCCGAACAAGTCGAGGCGTTCGGGCAGGTAATTTTCGAGGAATTCGGTTCGCAGGCGGGCGCTATCCACGACTGGCAGTCCCGCCAGGGGTTTCAGGGAGGCGGGTTTCTCGAAGTGGCGGGTGATTTGGGCGGCGAGGGAATCCCAGGCCCTCACCCTGTTTTCCCTCACCCCTAACCCCTTATCATCCCCGTAGGGGGCTCCCAGGGGGAGAGGGGAACCACTTGCTCCAACCCCTCTCCCTTCGGGAGAGAGCCTGCCCTGAGCCTGCCGAAGGGGGCCGGGGGTGAGGGCGAACTTCAATTCCTTGCGGTTATAGCGCGCGTCTTCTTCTTCGATGAGGCGGTTCAGGTCAATCAGCAGGCGGCGGGCTTTGTGGCGCATGGTCTCGGCCCCGTCCACACCGCCCAGGGTCAGGCGGAAGGTGCTGCGTCCGGTGTCGAATCCGGCCTCGGTGCGGGCGAAACTTGCCAGCGGCAGGAGTCCGATTCCGCGCCGGGCCAGGGCGGAGGCCAGCCAGTCGAGCGAGAGTCCGTTGGGCAGGCGTTTGACCTGCAAAAGCGGGTACATGCTGCCGGTAGGCGGAAGAATTGTCAGCCCGAAGGGGTTGCGCTCGGCGGGCAGGTTGGCCGCCGCCGAGAGCAGGGCTTCGGCGCGTTCCTTGAAAATGGCGTTGCGCAGCCGCCAGTAGGCCCGCGCCGCTTCGAGCGGGCCGCGGTAGAACAGGTAAACGATAAAAATGGCAGCCAGGTTGGGTTCAATCAGGTCGTTCAGGGCGCGGAAACGTTCGCGCAGTTCCTCCGGGCGGATTTCGACCACCGACAGGCGCGCCCCGGCCAGGCAGTCGGTCTTCGACATCGAATGCACGCTAATCACGCGCTCGGCCTGGCGTTCGTCTATCAGGCCGTCGCGCGCCAGGTCATCGGCCACCTGGCGCGCAGTCTTGATGAGCGGCAGGCTGTCTAGCGGGGCCACGTTCTGGTAGGCCAGGTCATCGACGATATAAATGCCGCGTTCCAGGCACCAGGTCATCAGGCGGCGGATGTCTTCTTCGGCAAAAATGCGCCCGGTGGCGTTGTGCGGATTGTTGATGGCAATCGCGCCGCGCTCCGGCCAGGTTGGGTCGGCCTGGCACAGGGCGGCCAGTTTGGCAATCATGGCGTCCACGTCCAGGGCCAGGCTTCGCCGCGAGCGCTCAGCCGAGCGGTCGTCAGTCAGCGGCACGGCGTGGGTATTGGGGAAGCACTGTTCGTAAGACCAACTCAAATCGGGGAAGACGACATCGGTGATGCCGCAGTGGAATCCGAGCAGGCCCAGGGCGGTGCGCGAGGAGCCGCTCGTCACCAGGCAGGCTTCGGGGCGGTATTGCGGCTGGTGGCGGGTGAAGACGGCCAGGAAACTGCGCTGAAGCCGTTCCTGCCAATCAGGTTTGTGCAGGTTGGCGGTCAGTTCGTCGAGCAGGGTCAGGCTGTCGGTATCGGCGAATTCGTCGATTGGGGAGGCGTCCCAGCGATTTTGCAGGATGCGCGAGACGTGTTCGACTTTGCCCTCGATGGAGGCGGCGACGCGGTTCGCGGTCTGGACTTTGGCCTGCACCAGGCCATCCAGCCGTTTGCCCGCTCGGGCCGAGAGCTGCGCAAGCGCGCCAGCAGGCCCCGGCTCGTTCCATTCGTCGAGCCAGGCTTCATCAGATGAAATTTCTTTCGAGGCAGAAGATTTGGTTTTTGCCAGATTGTTTTCGAGCAGGAAGTGCAACAGTTCGATTTCGGAGGCCGAGGGCGTGCCTTTCAACGAAAAATGGACGTTTTCGATGACGCCCAGGAAGTCGGCGTTGCCGATGACGAAGACGGTCGAGAGCGAATCGAGGCGCGGGTGGAAGATGGCCGGGGTCAGCAGGCGGATGACGCGCTGGACAAGTTTGGCCTCCCGCGCCAGCGAGCGATGGTTGGGGGCGTTGTTGGCTTCGATGAAGAAGAGCGGGGAACGAATGCTCAACAAGCGCAGTTTACGGCGGCTGTCTTCGGTCAATGGGCCGCCAATGACCAGGAAGGTGGGGGTCTCCGGCTCGGCAGCGAGGGCGGTTTCGACGGCGGCGCGGGCGGCGGTTTCGTCTTCGGGCAGGGCTTCGATGCGCAAGCGCGGGATGTCGTGATAGGCGAAGGGGAGAGTCAGGCCGTAGGTCAGGATGCGGGCCGGGGTCGTTTGTAAATAATCCGAAATCGCAACCAGGATGATGCGCAGGGTCTCGCGGATGCCGCCGGAGGCGAGGATGATTTCGCGTTTGCCGGATGGGTCATTAAGGTTGTAGCGCAGGGGTTCGGGCTGGGTTTCGAGCCAGCGGGAGAAGGTTTCGACGAGCGGATGCGGGTTTTTGCGGTTGTAGCCGCCGCGCGGAGCGTAGGGGCTGCTCTTCTGGATGACGCGGGTGATGAAGTCGAGTTTGGGGCGTTCTTCGGGGGGCAGGTCGAGGTGTTCGAGCAGGTCTAAATCCTGGCGGCGGTAATCGACCCCCAGCGCAATCCGCAGGAAGAGGGAGGCCAGGCGTTCGTCCTGGAGCGGGTTGCCGATGTGGAAATTGACGCGCTCCTCGGGCGAAACCGGCGCGGCGGCAGTCGCTTCGCTGATTTCAGAGACGCGGGCAGCCCGAATTTGTTTCAGGCGAAAGGGGGCGAGGGGGTCGGGTGGCATTGGTTTCTGGGGGTAAAATCTCACGCAAAGTCGCAAAGCACGCAAAGAAAATAAAAAAACTTGGCGTCCTTTGCGGCTTTGCGTGAAAAAAACTTTTCGGCGTAAGCAAATTTTCCTATTTTTTCTTCTCGACAGCCTTCTGCAACATCTTCTGGAACAACTCGCCCAATTCAGTATTGGCGAAATCTTGCGGGGAGAGTGAGATGACGGTGCGGGCGTTTTTGAGTCCCTGGCTGGCTTCGGCCAGGCGGGCGGCCTGCGGGGTGAGAATGAGCAGTTCGGGGTTGTTTTTGAGAATATCGAGTTCTTCCTTCTCGAAGGCCAGTCTCATGCGGCTGCGGGCCAGCTCGTCTTCGAGACGTTTTTGGGCCAGGGCATTTTCCTGTTCGAGCAGGTTTTTCTTAAGGGCCGATTTCTTCAGGTCGAGGGCGTGTTCCATTTCGGCGATTTCTTCGTCGGCCTGATACTTGGACCTGGCCGCCGCAATGCGCGCCTGGTTGTTGAGTTGTTCGGTCTGCTCCATCAGGCGGGCTTCTTCCTGCTGGCGCAGGGCTTCGGCAATTTCCGAATCGGCGGGGTCGAGCGAGACGACCGCCAGCGAAATCAACTCGACGCCGAAGCGTTCCTTGAACCCGGCGGACTGCGCTTCGAGGGTATCAGCCAGTCCTTTGGAGGAAAGCGACTGAATGTCGGCTTGTTGGGCGTATTCCTTGACCAACCCCTCCAGGCGGATGCTGGCCTGCTCGGCGGCGCGGGCAACGGCGTCACGGTTCCAGCCGCCGATGCGAATCAGGGCATCCAGGTTGTCGAGCGCCGGGGCGACCGAGCCAACCAGTTTGATGATGACGCCCAAATTCCCGGCGGCAGTTGCTTCGATATTCAACTGGATGGGATGCGGGGCGCGCTTGAGCAGCAAGCTGAAATGACGCGGGTAGAACAGTCCCTCGCGCAGGCCGATTTTGCCTTTTGATTCATGCAAAGCAATCACATCCGGCTGGCGAACCCGAAGTTCAAAAAGTGCCAGCAACACAATTGCCAGCAGCAGGATGGCGATAGCACCAAAAAGGATTTCCATAGCAATATCTCCTTGCCAAACGCACCAAAATTTCGCTGGATTATACTGCTATATGGGTGATTTGGTTGAATTTGCAAAAACCTGCGCTGGTAATTCGTTGCAAGCGCAGGTTTCTTCGTAAAGGGGGTGTGAATGATTATTTGCTCTGTAAAAAGTGTTCCAGCGCGTTAAATGTACCTTGCAGGGCCTCGCGGCGGGCGCGATAGACTTTTTCCTGGCCGCGAATGGTCAGGTGCACCAGGCCAGAGAGCCGCAATTCGGCCAGGTGATGAGTGACAGTTGGGGCGCGCAGGTTCAGGCGGCGCGAAAGTTCGGAGGGGGTTAGG
>DAOUAZ010000144.1:0-38881 GCA_034432975.1 Anaerolineales bacterium
GGGATACCGAAAAGCCCAACGGCCAGCCGCGCCGCGGCCTCGACACCTCCCGCGCCTGGGAACGCTTCGGCTGGCGGGCGCAGATGCCTTTCAAAGAAGGCATGAAGCGCACGATTGAGTGGTTCCGCGAAAACCGGGACAAAATTCGTTAATTCGTAATTCTTTTAGCGGTTATCCGGTTATCCAGTTTTTCGGTTATTCAGTCAACCGGGAAACCGGGTAACCGGACAACTGGAAGATAAAATGCCCGAATCCAACCTTCACCCTTCCACCTACCAACCGACAACGGTTTACATCAAACCATCCTCCGGCCTGGCTGCCCTCAACCTGCGCGACTTGTGGATTTACCGCGAGCTGGTCTTTTTCATGATTTGGCGCGACATCAAAGTCCGCTACAAGCAGACGGCGCTCGGTGCGGCCTGGGCGGTGCTCCAGCCGGTGCTGACCATGCTGGTCTTCAACTTCCTGTTCGGCAACATCGCCAAAATGGAGACCGACGGCGGCATTCCGTATCCGATTTTCTCGTACACGGCGCTGCTGCCCTGGGGTCTGTTTGCCACCGCGCTCAACTCGGCCAGTCGTTCGCTGACCTCCAACCAGAACATGATTACCAAGACCTACTTCCCGCGCCTGGTCTTGCCGATGGCGTCGGTGTTGGGCGGCCTGCTCGATTTTGCGATTGCCTTCGTGGTGCTGATTGGGCTGATGTTCTACTATGGCATCACGCCCGGCATCAACGCCCTGTGGGCCTTGCCGCTTTTCCTGCTGCTCTCCATCGTCACCGCGCTGGGGATTGCCCTGTGGCTTTCGGCCATCAATGTGCAATACCGCGACGTGGGTTACGCCCTGCCCTTTCTCTCCCAGTTCTGGATGTTCGTCACCCCGATTGCCTATTCATCGAGGGTCATTTCAGAGCAGTGGCAGGTGATTTACGCCCTCAACCCGATGGCAGGCGTGGTCAACGGCTTCCGCTGGGCGCTGCTCGGCGTCGGCAACCCGCCCGACCTGCTGATTGGCATCTCGGCGGCTATCTCTGTCCTGATTCTCGTCAGCGGGCTGGTGTATTTCCGCAATATGGAACGGACGTTTGCGGACACGATTTAGTAATTGGTAATTAGAGAGTGGTAATTTCACTCATACGATTATCAATTACCATTTACCAATTACTCTTCTCATGACAATCGCTATTCGTGTTGAAAATATCAGTAAACGCTACAAAATCGGCCTCGCCTCGCAGCGCTTCCAGTATGGGATGCTGCGCGATGTGCTGGTCGATACCGCCAAGGCCCCCTTCCGCTTTGCCGCTTCGCTGTTTGGCAAGCAACTGGAAGACCCGGGCCGCAACGCCGGCTATATCTGGGCGCTCAAAGACATTTCTTTCGAGTTGGAAGAAGGAAAAGTGCTTGGCATTATTGGCCGCAACGGGGCCGGGAAGTCTACCCTGTTGAAGGTACTTTCAAGGGTAACGGAACCCACCAAAGGCTCGGTGACGGTGCGCGGCAGGGTGGGGTCGCTTCTGGAAGTGGGAACAGGATTCCACCCCGAACTGACCGGGCGTGAGAATATTTTCCTGAACGGGGCCATTCTCGGCATGAAACGGGCCGAAATTGCCGCCAAGTTCGATGAAATTGTCGAGTTTTCGGAGGTGGCCCAGTTTATCGACACCCCGGTCAAACGCTATTCCTCCGGCATGTACCTGCGCCTGGCGTTTGCCGTCGCCGCCCACCTCGAGCCGGAAATCCTGGTCGTGGACGAAGTGCTGGCGGTCGGCGATGCCGAATTCCAGCGCAAATGCCTGGGCAAGATGAACGATGTCGCTGCCCAGGGACGCACCGTGCTGTTCGTCAGCCACAACATGAGCGCGATTTTGCGCCTGACCCAGGAATCGATTGTGATGCAAAAGGGCCAACTCGTCAAACGCGCCCCCACGCCCGAAGCGGTCGATTTTTACCTGGCATCCGGCCAGGCCCAGGCCGGGGAGCGCGCCTGGGACGCCGACGACGTCCCGGCCAGCGCGATGCCCTTTACGCCGCTCTCGCTGCGCGTCCGCGATGCGCGCGGGTCGGTGGCCGATACCCTGCGCTCGACCGAGCCGATTACGCTGGAAATAGAATACCGCCTCGATGCCCCCGTCACGGGGCTGCGGGTGGGCGTCTACTTGAGCACGGTGCGCGGCGAATATGTTTTCACCTCCTTCGACGTAGATGACCCGGCCCTGTATGAAAATTTTTCGACGCGTCAGGCGGGACATTACGTCAGCAAATGCCAGATTCCCGCCGATTTGCTCAACGAAGGCCGCTACATTTTGGGCGTCAATGCCAGTTCTTTTGGCGTCAAACGCTACTTCATGGACGAAAACGCCCTGGCCTTCAACATCGACCCGATGGGCGCGCCCGGTATGCAATGGGCCGAGCAGCGCCAGGGGCCGGTGCGGCCCAGGCTGGGATGGGTGATTGAAAACCAATAAAAAAATGCCCTCACAGGGCAGGGTGAGGGCGGCAAAGAGAGAGGGGCAACGCTATAGCGTTTGAGCGGGCAGGACAGGCTCTACGGGGGGTTCTGTCGCCGTTACCGGGAGCGGGCGCGTCCCAAAACGGGTCAGGAACACCGCCCCCAATGAGACCAGGCTGAGCAGGGTCGGAACGACCCATCCAATACAGGGAATCAACCCAAAAACGCCCGAGCCCAGGTAGAGCAGGAAAGTTCCCAAACCAGCCGAAAGCGGCAGCGGGAGCTCGGTCTTGAGGGCCGCCCCCAGCCGCAGGCCGATTTCGTTTCCCAGCCCCACCCAGCCAAAGACCACCGCCGCCGCAAAGATAACCGTAATACCGATAATGAGCGGGATAGTCAGGAACATCGTCACAACCAACACGCTAAACAGCCCCAGCGCCACAATCGCAGTGATGAAGAGCAGGATGCTGCCCAGCCCCATTGCGCCGGCCCAGGCTGGCTGGGCCGGAACGGACTCGCCCACGCGGCGGGTCTGCTGCGGCAGGAACAAAACCAACAACGCGGCCAGCAGCCCAAAACCAATCGATTCGAAAAACAGGCTAAACACCCTGCCCACGAAATTCATCGCGCCATCGACAATAGAACCTGGCTGGGGGAGAGCGGGCGTGGCAACGACCTCCGGCGCGGCAGCCGACGGTTTTCTTGGGTTATTGAGAACGCTGCCGTCGATGCGCGCGCCCTCGGCGCGGCTGATTGGCGCGCCCACCGAAAAAAGGTTGCCAAAGATATGCGCGTTGGAAGCCAGGCTGACCGCCCCGCCGACCACAATCATATCCCCGCGCACATCCCCATCTGAAACCAGGCTGCCGCCAATCAGAATGACCGAGCCGTTGACGGTGGCATCCTGTTCGATTGTAACCGAGCCGCCAAACACGACCAGGTCGCCCTGGAAGGTTTCGCCGCTTTTCAAGAGGACGCTTTCGCCAAAAAACGGCCCGTCGTCCAGCCCCCTGGCCTGCGCAGTACCCAATGGCAGGAAGAGCAGCGCAGCCAGCAGGCAAACAGTAGTCCATCTCACAATATTTCTCATCATAACTTCCTCCTTCAGCCCTGGGCGGTTGACTTTGCGAATCGACCCGCCCGGCCGGCAGACGCTTTCAACCCGAAACTTAAACCAAAGAACAGGGCCAGCGCGCCAACCCAGGCATACTCCGGGATGAAAGCCCCGGCGACATTGAGCAGGGTCAGCCCGACCGCGCTCACCGTGCGAATTACGATTGCGATATAGACCAGGTTACTGACCCACAGAGTAAACAGTTGTTCCGGCCCCAGGGCGAGATAGGGCAGGAAAGGGAGCAGGACCAGCGCAAGAGAGCCCATCCCGGCCAACCCCAGCAGAATGATGCCTATCACCGAGCGCCTGCGTTGCATCTCCCTCTGCGCCGCCAGGCGTTCCTGGAAGCGCAGGGCAAACCCTTGAGGCGGGGCGATGACCGGCGCGGCGCGCAACGCGAGATTTGCCCGCGCCAGGGCGGCGCAATTGGGACAACCGCGCAGGTGAACCCGCAGGTCGCGCTCCTGTTCAGGGGTTAGCCGTTCATCGTTGAGCAGCCACTGTTCATAATGCTGGTGAACCATAAGGCATCCTTTCCATACGAGTTTCAGGAGATTGGGCCATGAGCAGGCGGGCCACTGCTTTGCGCGCCCGGTGCAGGCGGCTTTTGACCGCGCTGACGGTGAGATTGAGGCTTTCGGCAATCTCCACTTCCGAGAAGTCGTACCAGTAACGAAGCACAATCGCAGCCCGGTCGGTGGCATCCAACCCCCGCAGAGCGGCCTGGATACCTTCCTGCTCCTCACGGCGGATGGCTTCCTGCTCCGGGTCGATGGCGTTCCTATCGGGCAACTCGGTGGGCCGGTCATCCTCCTCCCGTTCGGCATCCAGTGAAAAGATTACAAAGCGGCGGCGGCGCAGGCGGTCGATACAGTGATGGGCAGCGATGGAAAGCAACCAGGTTGCAAAGGGACGCTGGCGGTCATAGCGCGAGAGATTCTGGTAAGTCCGCAGGAAACTTTCCTGGGCAGCGTCCTCCGCTGCTTCTGGCTCGCCCAACATGCGGTAGCATAGGTTAAAGACCGGGGTCTGGTAGTGTTCTACCAGCCGGGTAAACCCCTCGTCGTTGCCTTGCTGCGCCTGGAGTATCCAGGTCTGTTCCTCGTTCACGGGTTCTCCTGTCGGTCGTTCTGTGCAAATCTACGCAGGCTGGCGTGGAAGGTTGCAGAATTAAACATCTACGGAAAAACAAAACGGCAAGGTGAAATTGTAACCCGTTCCTGGCAAGCAGGAAGCCCAAAACCTCCCGATTTTGGCCGAAACCGGGATGCATCGGGTTTGGGGTTGCTTTTTGGCATGTTTGTACAATGGCGAAAATGGATAAAAGCGGCTAAAATACCACTATGAATACCCCAAAAGGCTACCTTCTTGTTGTCGAGGATGTCCCCGATATTTTGATGCTGCTGGAAACTACTCTGAAATTCAGGGGCTATCGCGTCGTCACTGCCGTCAACGGGCAGGATGCAATGGACATAATCAAAAAAGAACGTCCGGCATTGATTATCACCGATATCCTGATGCCCAAAGTGGATGGATTTAGCCTGGTGCACCGCCTGCGCCTGGACCCTGAAACGCGCGACATCCCAGTCGTCTTCCTCTCGGCGACGTATGTGGCCCCCGAAGACAAAGCCTTTGCCCAAACCATCGGCGTTACCCGTTTCATCGAGAAACCGGTCGATTTCGAGTCTTTCCTGCCGGTCATCGACCAGTTGATGACGAAGGGCGCGCCGTCCCTTTCAGAACCGCTGGACGAGGTGGAGTTTTATAACGGCTATCGCAAGCGGCTGGAAATGAAACTCAAGCAGAAAAACACCCAGATTGCGCGCGATGAACACCTGCTAGAGACCCTGCCGGAAAAAGAACGGCAAGCCATTCAAAGCACGCTGAAAGCGGCGATAGCCGAGCGCGAGGAAATCCAGCAACTGCTCGACCAGGTTTACAAAATGCTCGAAACTAAATCGTAACGCGGAAGTCATTCCGCATCATTCAGGCCATAAAGGGGTTGAAATTCGTTCCCCGGTCATAAAAATCTTCGTTTTCGACGCGCTTCAACATTCCAACAATGGCATACGTCACGGGGGTCATCAGCGCTTCGAGGCCGCATTTGAACAGGTAGTTGGTCAACGTCAGGGTGATGAACAGGCTCCAGGGGAAGACGCCCAGCAGCGAGGCAACCGCCACGAACGCGACCGTATCCACCCCCTGCCCAACCAGCGTGCTGCCGATGGTGCGCAGCCACAGGTGGCGGCCCGCCGTCCAGATTTTTAGTTTTGCCAGCACAAAGGAATTGGAAAATTCCCCGCTCCAGTACCCGGCCAGTGAACCGAGCAGGATGCCGCCGCTGGACATGCCGCCCAGGATGGCGCTGTATGCCGCATCCCCGGCGTAGCCCTGCCAGGTGGCCTCGCCCGGCATGCGCTGGATGAGCCAGAAAACAGCCGCCGAAAGCGCCAGGGCGAAGAACCCTGCCCAAATGACGCGCCGCGAACGTTTGTAGCCGTAGACTTCGGTCAGAATATCCCCGAAAATGTACGAGACGGGGAATAAAATTGTCCCGGCGTCGAATGCCATTGGCACGCCGAGCAGGCTGAAGCCCAGGTCGACGATTTTGGCCGAGGATGCGATGTTCGAGACCACCAGCACGGTCACAAAGGCGACCATAATCAGGTCGAAGTAGCGGTAATTTTTTTGGGGTTGCAATTGATTATTCCTATTGCGCCAATCGTTGCGCTGCCGCCTGGCGTAGGGCAAGGTATTATCTTGCCCTACAAATCACCAGCGGGTGGGATTCTGTGGGCGAATCGAGGCTGTAGCCATGTCCGATTTCATCGGCGCTGAGAATCTCGAACCCGGCTTCGGCCAGCATGGCGCGGTATTCGGCCATGCCGTAGTTGCTCCAATACATCGGCGCGCCAAAGAAATCCGGCTCGGTATAGGCTTCCTCAGGTTCGTCCGCCAGGGTGGCGAGCAGGTAGCCGCCCGGCTTGAGCCAGCGGCGGATGTTGCGAAACAAGCGGTCGTGTTCGCCGCGCGGCAGGTGGAAAATGGCATACAGGGCCACCACTGCATCGAAACTGGCGGCGGGGAAGTCGAGGGCCATGATGTCGCTGTGGAAGAACTCGGCGTGACGCACGTTCTCCCGCGCGCGGCGGATTTGTTCGGCGGAAATATCCACGCCGGTTACGTGGAACCGTTTCGCCAGTTCGCGCGCTACCGGCAGGCCGCTGCCGCAGCCGATATCCAGGACATGCGCCCGGTTGGGCAACTGGCTTTTGAGCCATTTGATTTCAGGGTGGACCGTTTCGCGCCGGGCCTGTTCGTAGGCTTCAGCGCAGGTGTTATAGCCCTCGGCGACGAGGCGCTTATAGTCAATGGTGGGGTCTAAAGCAGGTTTCATTGCTCGGGTTGGGCTTTCTCCAGCATTCTGCAAAATGAACATTTTCCTTCGTATTGGGTCGGCTGGCCGCAAGAGGGGCAATTATACATCGTTTGGGGCGCGTCTTCGGGCTGGATGAACAGGCCGCCGGCGCGCGCCTCGAGGAATTTCAGGTAAAATGCCAGTTTCGCGCCGGGACGGTCGGTCTCCAGCCGATTGAGCAGTTCCTTGTAATAAATCGAGGTCGAGCCGACCGAGAACGGGCATTCCTCGTACATGTACTCGATTCCGCGCAGGATGGCGTAGGCGGCCATCTCTTTTTCATAGAATCGGCAGAGCGGTTTGACCTTGCGCGCCAGCCCGTCATGCCCTGGCAGCACCGGCCCCTGGCGCAGCAGGAACTCCGGCTGCCACGAGAGCGTGTTGCCGAACAAGACCGCCGCTTCGTCATCGAGATTGTGGCCAGTCGCCAACACGTCGTAACCCAGGTCGCGGGCTATGCGGTTCATCTCGTGGCGTTTGGCCACGCCGCACACCGAGCAGGGCCGGTTCTGGCCGCGATGCGTCAGCGTGGCAAGGGCCGGGATGCTGTGGCCGTATTCCGCCTGGATGTCGACGACGTGCAGTTTGAGTCCGCGCTCGCGGGCGAATTGCTCGGTCAGGCGGCGGGATTCGTCCGAATAGGAAATGCCCTCGCCCCCTGAAGGGGACAGGTCGATGCCGAGACCGAGATACAGACCATCGGCCTGGTATCCCAGCCGGTGCAGGATGTCCCACAGCGAGAGCGAATCTTTGCCGCCCGAAACCGCCACCAGGATTTTTTCTTCCGGCCCAAACATGCGGTATTTCTTGATGAAGCGCGCCGTCTGTTCGGGAATCCAGTCGAGGAAGTGTGGTTTGCACAGGGCCAGTTTGTGCTGGCGCATGTTGACGGCGGCCTTCGCGCCGCATGCGCGGCACTTCACCGCGCGCCTCCCGAAATGACGGAGACCAGTTTGACCACTTCGCCGTCTTTCAGGATTTCGTCATCGAGAATCATCTCGCCGTCGCGCACCGCTATCACCGATTCGGATAACACGTCGATTTTTTTGAGCGAGTCGAGCAGGGTCATGCCCGGCTTGACTTCGTATTCCTTGCCGCGTAAAACCAGTTTGACGGTCATGGAAAACTCCTTTGGCCCGGTGGTCGAGCAACGAAGGATTTTGGTACGCAGAGAACGCTACTCAACCGCCGCCGTATCGAGACCAGGGCGGTCATTCTACCATAAGGAGCATTCACCTTGCATGAGACCTGGCGCTATATCAGCAATTCTCACGCCATTTTGGGCCTGGTGGATGAACAATACCGGGCTATCCGCCAGGCTTTAGGCACCCGCCGGAAGTTTTTCCAAGATATCCAAGCGTTGTTGTGCTATTTTCAGTTCGCAACCTGGGAGGCAGTACTTACCAATGGATTGGAACTTGACATCGGATGAGCAATTCCTGGCGTTGTTCAATGCTTAATCCCATTGCTGAGGCTGCGCTCAGCAGCGTGCCTGGCATTCTAAATGCGCAAGAGCGCTGCCTCCTGATAGATTGGTCTGACCCGGATTGCTGACAATTTCTGGGAAACCTTGACCTTCCCATCCGTGTGGAGTAAAATACCGCACGCTTACGCCCTCGTAGCTCAGTGGATTAGAGCGCTTGCTTGCGGAGCAATAGGTCGCGTGTTCGAGTCGCGCCGAGGGCGCCAGAAGGCAATTGCCGTTTCAAAACGTAAGCACAAAAGGTCTGTGGCAGGCATTCTGAAAGGAATCGTCATGACCACAGACCTTTTGCATTCCAAAGCCATCGAAGGCTTCCTGATTGCCCGCCGCGCCGATGGATACAGACCCCAAACCATTCAACAATACCTGTGGGCATTGAAAATATTTCTCGAATTGGGCAATCCGCCCTTCAACAAAATCGATACTGAGTATTTGCGGGGGTTCTGCTTTGCAACATCGGTAACCAGGCAAGAATTAAAAAGTTCATCCCCACCGATTCGACGCACATTTGCAATCGAATCTCTCAGAAACGGTGAGGATGTCTTTACCCTCCAGCGCATTTTGGAGTTTCGTAATAGAGCGCATCGACGCTTGCGATTACATCGACAACCATCCTATCCTCGCGCAGTTGGACCAGCGCTTGCCAGGCCTGCTCATTCAAGCCGTTATCCTTCAGCCCCCCGCTGTCCGTCAAAAACCGATGCAAAAAACGTCGGCAGAGCGGCAATCGGGCGGAGTCGCTGAACAGCCCGCCAAAGCGAGGAGAAGTAAGGGTAACGAGAGCAGGCCAACAGCCCGCCAAAAGCGCGCGATTCGGTGTATCATGCCGCCGGCCTGGCCTCGCCGCGCTTGAGCGGGGCGCGAACCGTCATCATGGTTGCGAAGGCCAGCGCCATAAAGAGCGCGCTAAACAGCCACAGCCAGCGATACTGTGCGCCCATGGCATCCACCATAATCCCGGCCAGGGTTGGGCCAAGCACTGCCGCCAGCTGCGAGGAGAAATAGTACAGGCCGGTGTAAGTTCCAATCTGTTTTTCGTCGCCATGGTCATAGACCAACGGCAGGCTGTTGACGTTGACCATCGCCCAGCAAACGCCCGCGCCGACCAGGACAATTAAGAAAGTAACCGGGGAGTTGATGAAAAAGAAGCCGACCAGGGTCAAAAGAGCCAGCCCCACCAATCCATAGCGGATGATAGATTCGCGTCCGAAGCGTGTCCCAGCCAACCCTGCCGGGACGGCAAAAATGATGAACGAAACCGTCACCGCTCCGGCGTAGATGGAGGCTGTACCGGCCTGCATACCGAGGGTGAAAACGGCGAATGAGGACAGCCCCGCGTCGAGCGCGCTGTAGGCCATGAACCAGAACAGGATGCTCGCCAATACCATCAGCCCGCTCCTTTCAGGATTGGAAAACAGGATTTTGACGCTTTCCAAAATGCCTGGGGTTGGGGCTTCGTCATCGGCGCTCATCCGCTCTTTTGGCTCTTTGACAAAAACCAGGACGGCTATCAGGGCCAGGGCAGATGCCACCGCGCCCGCCACAAAGGGCGCGCTGCGACCAAATTGATTGAACAATATGCCGCCGCCAAAAAACGCCAGCAAACCGCCCACCCCGCCCATAAAGTTAATCACCCCGTTGGCTTTGGAACGATTATCGGCGTCGAACAGGTCCCCCAGCCAGGCAACGGTCGGCGAGCGGAAAATAGCCATACCCAGGTTGGTAATGAAGATGAACACCATCAGCGCGACAAGCGTCTGGGCAACCGGGATGAAGATGAAGGCCAGCAGTGCAATCGGCGCTCCGATGAGGATGTATGGCTTACGGCGGCCAAAGCGATTCCAGGTGCGGTCGCTTTTTGCGCCCATCCATGGGGCGATGAACATGTTCAGGATGTTATCCCAGGTCATAATGAAAAGCGCCAGGCTGGGAGCCAATCCAAACCCGACAATAGTGGGGACGGGACGTCCCTGTTCGAGCAGTTGCCGCTCGAATTCCGGGTTGCCTGCCTGCAAGAAAATCGGCAGGTACTGGTTGAAAACAGGCCAGATGATGCTGATGCCCAGGAAGCCAAACCCAAGCAGGAACGTACGACCCCAGGGGAATTTATTCTCGCTCATGATGAAGTCTCCTTAAGTTTCATAAATTCGGTATAGCAAACTTTCTGTATTTTTGGAAATTCAGGAAGTTTATGTTGTCATTATCGCTTTTGCAGGGCTTCGAGCAATTTAAGGTCTTCTTTTGTCAATTCAATGTTTTCGAGCATATCTGGCCGTTTTGCCAGCGTGCGCCGCAGGGATTGTTCGCGCCGCCAGCGGGCAATCTTGCCGTGGTCACCGCTCAGGAGAACGTCGGGAACTTTCCAGCCGCGAAATTCGGGCGGACGGGTGTAGTGCGGGTATTCGAGCAGGCCCGATGCGTGGGAGTCGTCCTCGGCCCCGGTCGGGTCGCCCAGGACGCCGGGCAGCAGGCGGGTGATGGCGTCTATCAGTATCAGGGCGGGCAGTTCCCCGCCGGTCAGCACATAATCGCCAATCGAAATCTCATCGGTCACGAGATGCTCGCGGATGCGTTCATCCACTCCCTCGTAGCGGCCAGAGAGCAGGGCGATGCGTGGCCATTGGGCCAGTTGCGTGGCGATTTTTTGGTTGAAAACCCGTCCCTGTGGGGTCATCAGGATGACGGGACAGGCTGGCGGCGCGCCCAGGACGCTTTCGACCGCCTCGAAGACCGGTTCGGGCTTCATCACCATCCCCCCGCCGCCGCCGTAGGGCATGTCGTCGGTGGTGTGATGCCGGTCGTGGGTGTAATCGCGGATGTTGTGGATGTGGAACTCCACCAGTCCGCGCCCGGCGGCTTTTTGCAGGATGCTGGCCTGTAAATAAGGGGGTAAAGTTTCGGGGAGCAGGGTGAATACATCGAAGCGCATACGCTCATTGTATGAAAAACTGTCTGAAATGCAAGCGGAAACGGGCGATTGGTCACAATTGCGCCAGTTGT
This sequence comes from Anaerolineales bacterium, assembly GCA_034432975.1. Lineage (GTDB taxonomy): Bacteria > Chloroflexota > Anaerolineae > Anaerolineales > Villigracilaceae > UBA5195. The sequence goes on from DAOUAZ010000144.1 coordinate 11,467, forward strand.
TCTTCTTTTTTCTTTCGCATACGGATGGCGATGGGGGCGGCCAGGAAGCGGCGGATGGAGGCTTCACTCAGGTCCGGCTCGTAGTAGTCGCGCATGGCCTCGAGCAGGCTGACCGTTTCACCGGCGTATTTTTCCACTGAAACCGGGTCGCCTGCCTGGAGGCTTCCCGCGTGAATGACACGGCAGTACAGGCCGGGCCGCTCGGCCAGGCGGAATTGTTTGGCGAAGGGCGGGATGTTCATGCGTCCGGCCAGTGTCCCGCACGGGATGCGCGGGGCGGTGACTTCGAGAATCACCTCGCCGATACGCAGCCGGCCGCCGATGTTGAATTGAGCCGATTTCAACGCATCTATGGTCAGGTTTTCGCCGAACAGGCCGGGCTGCATTTCCTGCTCGAGGTAGTCGGCCCACCATTCGTAGTCGGCCCAGCCATAGACGTAGATGGCCTGGTCGGGGCCGCCGTGATTTTTCGTGTCGCCGATAAAATCGCCGGGGATGCCCTCGCTTGTAACCTGTACCGGGCCGCTCACCGGATGTTTGAAGATGCCGGTCTGTTCGGTTTTGCCGGGGCGGGCCAGGGTTTGTTCTTTGCCAATGTTGATGGTCATCAGTTTCATGGGTGTACCTCGTGGTTGGAATGGCGTGATTTTACCCTACAGAGGGGGCGAATCGGTTGAAGCGCGGGAGGCAGGCTACAGCGGGGCAGTGTCTGCCAATTTGGCGGGATGCGCGCGGGCGGGGCGGGGCCGGTTTGACGGGGAAATTCCATCGACAGGATATCAGAGAAATATAAGAATTTATATGTGCCTCTTGACGGGCTTTTATGAGGCGAGTATCATATCGTTAGCACTCGAAAGTTGTGAGTGCTAAAATTCTGCCCAATTTCATGAAAAAACAAACATTTTTCGGAGGTGTGTAATATGGCTATTTCCATCCAACCCCTCGGCGACCGCGTTGTAGTCGAACCCATCGAGCAGGAAGAAGTGACTGCCGGTGGTATCGTGCTGCCCGATACCGCCAAGGAAAAACCCCAGCAAGGCACGATTGTTGCCGCCGGCCCCGGCGCGCGCGATGAAGACGGCGAGCGCATTGACATGGACGTGAAAGTTGGCGACCGCGTTTTGTATGCCAAGTACGCCGGCACCGAATTGAAGCTGGATGGCAAGAAGGTGCTCATCCTGCGCGAATCTGATATTCTCGGCATTGTCGAGAGCAAGTAATTACTCTAAAGAGGTAAAACTATGGCCGCTAAACAACTCGTCTTTACTGAAGATGCCCGCGCCAAGCTGAAGAACGGCATGGATGTCGTTGCCAACGCTGTGGCGACTACCCTGGGCCCCAAGGGCCGCAATGTGGCGATTGACCGCAAGTTCGGCTCGCCGACCATTACGCACGATGGCGTTTCGGTTGCTAAAGAAATCGAACTCTCCGACCCTTTCGAAAACATGGGCGCGCAACTGCTAAAGGAAGCCGCCTCGAAGACCAATGATATCGCCGGCGACGGCACCACCACCAGCACCGTGCTGGCGCACGCCATCGTGACTGAAGGCCTGAAGGCCCTGGCCGCCGGTTACAACGCGATGATGCTCAAACGCGGCATCGAAGTTGCGACCGACAAGGTTGTGGAAGCCCTGCGCAAGAGCGCGGTCAGCATCAATACCAAGGAAGAAATTGCTTCGGTCGCCACCAACTCCGCCGCCGATACTGAAATCGGTAACCTGATTGCGGATGTGATGGATAAGGTCGGCAAAGACGGCGTCATTACCGTCGAGGAGAGCAAATCCCTCCAGTTCGAGACCGAATATGTGGAAGGGATGCAGTTCGACCGCGGTTACATTTCGCCCTATTTCATCACCGATGCCGAACACATGGAAGCGGTGATTCCTGAGCCCTACATTCTCATCAACGAGAAGAAGATTTCAGCTGCCCAGGATATCGTCCCGATTCTGGAGAAACTGGTCCAGATTGGCAAGCGCGACCTGGTCATCATCGCCGAAGACATCGACGGCGAAGCTCTGGCGACCCTGGTGCTGAACAAACTGCGCGGTATGCTCAACGTGCTGGCGATTAAAGCCCCCGGCTTCGGCGACCGCCGCAAGGCCATGCTGCAAGACATCGCCATCCTGACCGGCGGCACCGTCATCAGCGAAGAGACTGGCCGTAAACTGGAAACCACTACCCTGCAAGACCTGGGACGCGCCGACAAAGTTTCCGCCGACAAGGATAACACCACCATCATCGGCGGCAAAGGCGATGAAAAACTCATCAAGGGCCGCGTTGACCAGATTCGCGTCGAAATCGACAAAAGCACCAGCGACTACGACCGCGAAAAACTCCAGGAACGGGTTGCCAAACTGGCGGGCGGCGTTGCCATCATCCGCGTTGGCGCTGCGACCGAGACCGAACTGAAGGAAAAGAAGCACCGCGTCGAAGACGCCCTCTCGGCTGCCCGCGCGGCGGTCGAAGAAGGTATCGTGGCCGGCGGCGAAATCTCGCTCATCAACGCCGCGAGTGCCCTCGATGGTTTGAAAGCCGAAAGCGACGACGAGAAGGTCGCGATTAACATCGTCCGCAAGTCGCTCGAGGCTCCCATCCGCAGACTGTCCGCCAACGCCGGGCAGGATGGCTCCGTCATCATCGACGGCGTCCGCCGCGAAGCCGCTGCCAAGAAGAACAAGAATATCGGCTACAACGTGCTGACCGGTGAATATACCGACATGATTAAGGCTGGCGTCATCGACCCGGTCAAGGTTGTGCGCGGCGCGCTCGAAAACGCCGCATCCATCTCGGCCATGATGCTGACCACCGAAGTCCTGATTACCGACGTTCCCGAAAAAGACAAGGCTCCGGCCATGCCTCCGGGCGGCGGGATGGACTACTAAACCGCTCTCGAATTTCCTCCCCCGAACCTGGGGGAGGTTTTTTAACCTTGACACCGCCCCCGTTTTGACGATAATTACTCCCAACAGGCGAGCCTTTCCAACGGCATGGACCGGGGAAAGTAGATTGGCAGCAGTCGACAGAGATGCGCAGACCCCGCTGAGACTGCGCTCGACCCACCCCAATCGAAGTTCCCCCGCGAGCCGCTCTGGTGAACGTAACGCAAGATATTATCTTGCGCCACAAATAGTCAGAGCCGTGTTCCCTACGTTACAGGGGAAGCCGATATTCGAATATCGATGTTCGACCGTCAGGCTAAAGTGACTGCTTTGGCAGTAATTTGGGTGGTACCGCGAGACTCTCCCTCTCGTCCCAATTTGGGCGGGAGGGTTTTTGTTGGGAGCGATATTCGGTATTCAATACTCGAACATCGAATACCGAACATCGAATAACAAGTATCGAATCTCGGAGGTTGTTATGCTCGAAAAATTAGCGCAAATCGAGAAGGAATCGCTCGAGTCGCTGGCGAAACTCGAGGACGAAGCGGCGCTCGAGGCCTGGCGGGTGGCGAACATTGGCCGCTCGTCGCCGGTGATGAGTGTCTTTAGCCAGATGGGGGCGCTCTCGAAAGAAGAACGCCCGCTCGTGGGTCAGCGCGCCAACCAGGTCAAAGTCGCGCTCGAAACGGCCTTTGCCGAAAAACAGGAAGCCGTCAAACAGGCGGCCCTGGCGCGTTCGCTCGCCACCGAAAAACTGGATGTGACCCTGCCCGGGCGCCCCTTCCGGCATGGACGCCTGCACCCGGCCACCCAAAACCTGCGGCGCGTGCTGGATATCCTGGCCGAGATGGGTTTCCAGGTTTACACCGCGCGCGATGTCGAGAGCGACGAATACAACTTCCAGCTGCTCAACATCCCGCCGCACCATCCCGCCCGCGAAATGCAGGACACCTTCTACATCGACACTGGCGAAACCGACGAGGCCCAGAAACAGGTCCTGCGGACGCACACCTCGCCCGGCCAGATTCGCGCCATGCGCGAGTTTTCCGCCGCCAACCCGCGCAATCCGCCCCCGATTCGGATTGCCCTGCCCGGCATGTGCTACCGCTTCGAGCAGATTACCGCCCGCTCCGAAGTGCAGTTCTACCAGGTGGAGGGGCTGGTCGTCGGCGAAAACATTACCCTCGGCGACCTGAAAGGCACGCTCTCCGAGTTCGCCCGGCGTATGTTTGGCCGCCATGTCAAAACCCGCTTCCGCTCCGACCACTTCCCCTTCACCGAACCGAGCGCCGAAATGGACGTGGAATGCTACGTCTGCGGCGGGGCGGGCTGCCCGGTCTGCAAGAAATCGGGCTGGCTCGAAATCCTGGGTAGCGGCATGGTGCATCCGACTGTATTGGCGAATGGCGGTTACGACCCGGCCCGCTATTCCGGCTTTGCCTTCGGCATGGGCCCGGAGCGCCAGTTGATGCTGCGCCACAAGATTAACGACATCCGCTACTTCTGGGGCAACGATATTCGTTTCCTCGAACAATTCTAAAAGGAGGCCGGAATGAAACTACCCCTTTCCTGGCTGCAAGATTTCGTAGACATATCCGACCTGGAAGCCGTTGACATCGCCCGCCTGCTGACAATGGCCGGCATGGAGGTGGAAGACATCACCTTCGCCGGGCTGCCCCTGCCCAGCCGCGACGACCATGGTTTCAAAGTCTCCGGCATTGCCTGGGACCGGGAAAAAATCGTCGTGGCCGAAATCAGCGCGGTCAACCCGCATCCCAACGCCGACCGGCTGACGCTGTGTGAACTGTTCGATGGGCAGGTTCGGCACACCGTCCTGACCGGCGCGCCCAACCTGTATCCCTACAAAGGCCTGGGAAAACTCGAAAAGCCGATTAAAGTCGCCTACGCCAAAGAGGGCGCGCAGATTTACGATGGTCACGCCGAAGGCCAGGTGCTGACCACCCTCAAGCGCGCCAAAATTCGCGGCGTGGAATCCTACTCGATGGTTTGTTCCGAAAAAGAACTCGGCATCAGCGAGGAACATGAAGGCGTGATTTTCCTCGACGACGACGCCCCGGTTGGCGCGCCGCTGGCAGACTATATGGGCGACGCGGTGCTGGAGGTCAAAATCAACCCCAACATGGCGCGCAACGCCAATGTGCTGGGAATCGCCCGCGAAGTGGCCGCCCTGACCGGGCGCGAACTGCGAGAGCCCAATTACCAGTTACCAATTACCGGTGAAAGCATAGACGGCAAAGTAAAGATTGAGATTTCCAACCCCACGCTCAACCCGCGCTTCACGCTTGGCCTGCTTCGGGATGTCGAAATCAAGCCCAGCCCCTACTGGGCGCAGCGCCGCCTGCGCGCCGCCGGGATGCGCCCCATCAGCAACATCGTCGATGCCACCAACTACACCATGCTCGAAATCGGCGAGCCGCTGCACGCTTTTGATTATGATATTCTCGTAGGGCGAGATAGTATCTCGCCCCACATCACCATCAGCACCCGCGCCGCCCGCCCCGGTGAAAAACTGACCACCCTTGACGGTATCGAACGGGCACTGACCGAGACCAACGTCCTGGTCTGCGATTCGGCTGGCCCGCTCTCGATGGCGGGCGTGATGGGCGGCGCGGAAAGCGAAGTCAGCGAGAACACCAAAAATATCCTGCTCGAAGCCGCCGCCTGGAACTTCATCAACATCCGCCGCACCGCCAACCAGCACAACCTGCCCTCCGAAGCCTCCTACCGCTTCTCACGCGGCGTGCATCCCGATGTGGCGATAGAGGGTCTCAAGCGCTGCCTGTATTGGATGGCCGCATGGAGCGGCGGCAAAATTGCCCCCGGCATCGTAGATAATTACCCCCTGCCGCCCAAAACGCCGGTGGTCGAAATCAGCGCCAAAGACATCAAACGCGCCCTGGGCATCGAAATCCCGCTGGAAAAAGCCAAATCCCTGCTCGATCGGCTCGAATTCACCTGCCAACTGACCACTGATAACTGTTTACTGGTCACTGCTCCCCCCTTCCGCATGGATATCGGCGAAGGCGTGGTCGGCAAGGCCGATGTGATGGAAGAAATCGCCCGGCTATACGGCTACGACAACATCCCCGAAACGCTGATGGCCGACCCGCTCCCGCCGCAGCGCGGCAACCCCTCGTTGGAAGCCGAAGAGCGCGCGCGCGACCTGATGGTCTCGCTCGGCTTGCAGGAAATCATCACCCACCGCATGACCGCGCCAGAAATTGAAGCCAAACTCCTTCCTTCGAGTATCGAATTATCGAATATCGAATACGTCAAACTCGCCAACCCCATCGCCCCCGAAAAGCGCGTATTGCGCCGCAGCCTGCTCAGTTCGGTGCTGAATGTGGTCGAACGCAACGCCCGCCTGCGCGAAACGCTGGCCCTGTTCGAGGTCGGCTCGGTCTACATTCCCAAGACCAGCAGCCCTTCGACAGGCTCAGGGCAAGCTCTGCCCGACGAGCCGCGCCGCCTGGCCTTCGCTCTCACCGGCAAACGCTACGAAAGCGCCTGGGACGTCAAAGTGGGCGTCAGGCTCGACTTTTACGACATCAAGGGGATTGTCGAAGCCCTGATGGACGCCCTGCGCCTCGACGTGACCTACGTCCCGGCAGAACACCCCTCTTTCCACCCTGGAAAGTGCGCTTCCGTTTTGTTGAACGGCTCTCCCCTCGGCGTTTTTGGTGAACTGCACCCGCTCGTTCAAGAAAACTATGACTTCGTTTCCCCCGTCCTGGCGGCAGAGTTCGACCTCGAAGCGGTGCTGGCGGCGCTCCCGGCTGGCTATCCTATCCGCCCCGTGAGCGAGTTCCCGCCCGTATTGGAGGACATTGCCGTCATCGTCGAGGAAGCCCTGCCCGCTGACCGGGTCGAAGCCCTCATCAAGCAGACCGGCGGCAAAATGCTGGCTTCCGTCCGCTTGTTCGATGTTTTCCGCTCCGAGCAAATTGGCGCGGGCAAGAAATCACTCGCCTACGCCCTCACCTACCAGTCACTCGAAAGCACGCTGACCGATAAAGATGCGGCCGGCATCCGCAGCCGCATCGTCCGGCGGCTGGAGAATGAACTCGGCGCGAAACTGCGCAGTTAGCCATACCGTCAGGCAGAGCAACCTGCCTGCAACAATTCTCGATACAACCTGAAACCGTCCCGAAGGTTTTTTGGGCGCAATGTTGGCCTTTTCGAGAAACCACTCGGCTGAGCGCTCGCGGCAAAACCTTCGGGACGTTCCTATCCCAACACACCCCATGCGCCCATTCGATTTACCCCTGCTTCGCCGCGCCATCACCCTGGCCGCCAGCGCCCGGCAGCATGGCAACCATCCCTTCGGGGCCTTGCTGGCCGATGAAAACGGGCAAATCCTGCTCGAAGCCGAAAACACCGTCATCACCGAAGGCGACGCCACCGGACACGCCGAGACCAACCTGGCGCGGCTGGCCTCGCGCCGATTCCTGCCCGAGGTGTTGTCCAAATCCACGCTCTATACCAGCACCGAACCCTGTCCAATGTGCGCCGGGGCAATTTTTTGGAGCGGAATTGGGCGCGTCGTCTACGCGATCAGCGAAGATGGCCTGTACGCCATGACCGGCGATTCGCCAGAGTCGCTCAAACTGCCCTGCCGCGAAGTCTTCGCGCGCGGCGGACGCCCGGTCGAAGTCCTCGGCCCGCTGCTCGAAGACGAAGCCGCCCTCGTCCATGAGGGCTTTTGGGAGTCCCCTCCCCCGCCGGGTGAGGGCGGAGGGTGAGAGCTGAACAGTTACCGTAAATCACCAACCCAAAATCCAAAACCGCATCCCCCATCACCGCTTTGGGGGAAAGGGGTTTTTATTGTTATGCGACCTGTTGCGGTATATAATGAATCTGGAGAACGAAACGCCCCTATCTCTCTCCCCAGGAGGTGGATTATGAAGAGAATCATCTTACTCACCCTTACCCTTTTGCTTGCCGCTTGCGGCAGCGCCGTGACCGAGCCGACGGTCACGCCCGTCGATGTCAACGCCATCCAAACCGCTGTTGTAGAGACCATCATGGCCCAGGCGACCCAAACCGCCCGGGCCGTCCCGACCAACACGCCGGAACCCAGCCCGCAGCCGACCGAGACCCCCAACCTGCCCCCAACCGAAACGCCAACCCCCGAAGCCACGCCGACCCAGGGCTTGTGCGATGACGCCGTTTTTGTCGCGGATGTCTCGGTTCCCGATGGTATGCAAATGAACCCCGGCCAGGAATTCGTCAAGACCTGGCGGGTCAGGAACACCGGGACCTGCACCTGGACGCGCGGCTACCAAATCATGTGGTCGTATGGCGATAACCGCATGGGGGGGCAGGCAACCGCGCTCACCGGCGATGTGCTGCCCGGCGCCGAAGCGGACATTTCGCTCACCCTCAAAGCCCCCCTCACTCCCGGAACCTACAGCGGCTACTGGATTTTACGCAACAACAATGGCTTCACCTTCGGCAAACCGCTTTTCGTCATCATCAAGGTTCCATGAGTCCCGTCGAACTCGCCGGCGCCATCAAAGAGCATGCCCGCCAGTTGGGATTTCCCCTGGCGGGTATTACTACGCCCGAACCGCCCGCCCATTTCGACGCTTACCAGCGCTGGCTGGAAGCGGGGAATCACGGGCAGATGTCCTATCTCGCGGAGGAACGCGCCCTCGCGCGCCGCGCCGACCCGCGCCAAATCCTGCCCGAATGCCGCTCCATCCTCGTCCTGGGAATTCCCTATCACAACCCTGCCTCGGCAGAATCCGAATCGCGAATCACGAATCACGAATTACCAAGTACCAATTACGGTCGAATCGCCGCCTACGCCTGGGGGGATGACTACCACATCGTCCTGCCTCCGCGCCTCGAAGCCCTTGTCCGTTTCATCGAGGAACAGGCCGGGCATCCCGTTCCCAACCGTTGGTACACCGATACCGGTCCCCTCCTGGAGCGCGACCTGGCCCAGCGCGCCGGACTGGGATGGATTGGCAAAAACACCTGTCTCATCTCGCCTCGAAACGGTTCCTGCTTCCTGCTGGCCGAAATCCTGCTCGGACTCAACCTGCCGCCCGACCGGCCTTTTACCGGCGACCAGTGCGGCTCCTGTACCCGCTGCATCGAGGCCTGCCCCACGCATTGCATCCAGCCCAATCGCACAATCGATGCCCGGCGCTGCATCTCGTACCTGACCATCGAAAACAAGGCCGAAATCCCGCTCGAATTGCGTCCGCAGGTTGGCAACTGGGTCTTTGGCTGCGACATCTGCCAGGTAGTCTGCCCCTGGAACATTCGCTTTGCCCACCGACACGGCGACCCGGCCTTCGCGCCGCGCGAGGGGCTGCCCCTGCCGGTCCTGGCGCAAGAACTGGCGCTGACCCCCGAAGGATTCAACCAAAAATTCAAAGACAGTCCGCTCAAGCGCGCCAAACGGCGCGGCTACCTGCGCAACGTGGCCGCCGCCGCCGGGAACGCGCGGGATGTGGACTCTTTGCCAGCATTGGAAAAAGCCCAAAGCGACGAAGAATCGCTCATCCGTGAACACGCCGAATGGGCGGCAAAGAAAATTATGGAGTCCGGCGGCTTGCCGCTGGATGTGTAGGAGCAAGCTCCTGCACCATAGGAGTCCAAATGCAAAAACTTCTCATTGCCACCAGTAACAAAGGAAAAGTGAAAGAAATTCGGGCCCTGCTCGATGGGTTGGAGGTGGAACTGGTTACGCCCAAAGAGATTGGGTTGGATATTGAAGTCGTAGAAGACGGCGCAACCTACGAGGAGAACGCCGGAAAAAAAGCGCGCGCCTACAGCCAGGCCAGTGGACTCGTCGCCCTGGCAGACGATTCCGGGCTGGAAGTGGACGCCCTGGGCGGCGAGCCGGGTCTGTATTCCGCGCGCTATTCTGGCAAGCCGGGCGCATCCGACGCCGACCGGCGCGCTTTCCTGTTGGAAAAACTGACCGGTAAACCGCGCCCCTGGACAGCGCATTTCCACGCGACCGTCGCGGTGGCAACGCCCGATGGCCTGGCGCAGTTTGCAGAGGGGAATTGCTATGGGGAAATCATCCCCGAAGAGCGCGGCACGGGCGGATTCGGGTACGACCCGATTTTTTTCATCCCAAACATGAACTGCACGATGGCAGAACTCTCGATGGACGAAAAAAACCGCCTGAGTCATCGCGCCCTGGCGGTCGAACATGCCCTACCCATCTTGCAAAAACTAATGAAATCTCATCCATAACCGTTCCGAAGGTTGCCGAAGACGCTCAAATTTGTTCCTGAAATACCTTCGGGGCGGTTTGATGAATCAAGCGTTGAGCGTTTCTCCTGGGCGGTAGTCAATTGTGTTGAGGAACAAATCCAGCACCCGCGCTACCACCAGCGGCTGCTCCAGCATGACCATGTGTCCGGCCCCGTCAACCGTGTGGAGCAGGGAGCCTTTGATGCGCTCGCGCATGGCCTGGGAAAGATAGGGCGGCGTCATTTTATCCTCGGAGCCGCACAGGATGAGCGTCGGGGCTTTAATGCGTCCGAGCAGGCTGGTTTCGTCGTAGGCGGCGCAGGCCAGGAAATCGCCATGCAAGACCGAGGAGCGCACTTCGGACAGCCGCTTTGCGGCCAGTTCTTTCAGCCGCGCATCAACGCTGGCCGAAAACGACCACTCGACAACCGTCTTGACTGCCAGCGGGAAAGTGGCCGGGTTGGAGGCATTCTCCAGCAATTCCGGCGAAACCCGCAGGCGCGGCGCGGCGGCGACCAACCCCAGGCCAAGGGTTCTGGCCGGGCGGTGAATCCCCAGCCACAGAGCGATTGCGCCGCCCATCGAATGCCCCACGAAAACGGCCTTGCGCAGTTTGAGCGAATCCATGAAATCCAGCACGGATTCGGCGTAATCGCTGATGGATTGCCGCCCGATGCCCTCAGACTTACCGTGGCTGGGCAGGTCGAGCGCGTAGATGCGCTGCCCGGCCAGGTGGCGTATCTCTGGCGGCCAGAACAGATGATTGCCGCCCGCGCCGTGAAGCAAAATCACCGCCGGGCGCGCCCAGTTGTCTTCTGCGTTGGCGAAATAATAGGTTCTGTTGGAGAGGGGCATAGGGTTTGTCAAAAAACGGGGGAATTGAAATTGGGTGATGCGCAACCTGTTCTGGCGGCAATATTATGCCGTCAGCCAGCAGCGCAACTGCTGGCGCAACGAGGAATCAGGCCGCTTTTTCCTGCTGCCGTTCGCGGGCGTGATGCAGCATGTCGGCGGCTTCTTCGGTCAGGGGGATGTAGACCTGGATTTTCGTGCCGCGTCCGGGTTCGGATTCGATGTTGAGCAGGCCGTTGACCAGTTCGGCGCGCTCGCGCAGGTTAATCATTCCCAGGCTGCCGCGTTTGTCGTAAGATTTCATCGTCGCGTTGACATCGAAACCAACCCCGTCGTCCGAAATTTCCAGTTGGACAATGTCGGGCTGCCGGCGCAGGCCGGTCAAGCGCACCCAGACGTGAGAGGCCTGGGCATGTTTACGGGCATTGTTGACGGCTTCTTCCGAGATGTAGAAAATCACGCCGCTCTTGCCCATTTCCAGTTGTTCGGCCAGTTTTTCATCGACCTGGATGATGACATCCTGTCCGTAAGTTTCTTTCATCTTGTCCGCCATTGCCTGGAGGGCAGCCTTCAAGCCCTGTGATTCCAGCACCAGCGGGCGCAGGGTGAAGAGCATGTGGCGGATTTCTTTGGTCGTGCGCCGCGCCAGGTCTTCGATTTTCTCCAGTTCTTCTTTGGCAGCATTGGTATCGCGGTCAATCATGCGGCGCGCCAGGTTGACGCGCATTGCCATAGCGGCCACCGACTGGGTAGGGCCGTCGTGCAGGTCGCGCGCCAGTTTCTTGCGGGCTTCTTCCTGCACTTCAGTGATGCGCTCTTTCTCATCAGCCAGGTCCTGATACAGGCGCGCATTTTGGATGGCGATGAAGGCGTGCCGCCCAATGATGCCCAAAATATCGGAACGTTCACGGGTGAAGTAGTTGGCATCGGGATGCCCGAAAAGCATCGCGCCGTAAACATTGAATCCACTGCGCAGCGGGAAACAATACACCGATTTGCAGTTAGAAAGCCCAACAATCCGCCCCAGTTCGGGGTCCGAGGCGACCGAACTGACCGTCAGGGCATCCCCTTCTTCGATAACCTTCGACAGCAGGCCAGCCTTGGCCGGGAAGGTGGCGCGCATATCGGCCTGGGTAAAGCGCCGGGCGGAGCCAACCATCAGCTCCTCGCCCCGGAACAACAAAATCGCGCTGACAATCCGGTCGTTGCCCAGAATCGCCTGGCCTTCGGGGTCGCTTTCTTCGACATGCAGGGCGTTGACGCTCAGGTCGAGGACGCTGTCCATCACCCGCTTGTAACTCAAGGTACTGGTCAGGGCCAAAGACAGGTTGTAGATGGCGCGCAGACGGTCGTTTTCCACCCTTTGCTGTTTCTCGCGCGCCTCAATTTGTTTGTTGCGTTCGTCTTGCCAGCGTTTGTACAACTGCTGGCTGATGAACCCGAACACAACGCCCAGGATGATCGTGAGAATGACCCCAATGCTGGTCGAGAAGATGTCCAGCTTGCCAGTTATCAGGCCGCCGGCCACTTCGGCCAATGACATGACCAGGGATATCAGGATGCCGCCCTTGAAGTTGTAATACAAGCTCCCACTCATCAGGGGTATCATCACCACCCAGGCTGCCGGGCCGATGAATGTCCCTTCGAGCAGGAAGAATGCAATCGCGCAGGCCAGGTCAATGCCCACGCTCAATCCGCGGTGATTTTTCAGCCGCCGGTTTTGCCCGGCCATCCACGAGAGGAACAGGTTCCAGCCGGTCAGGCCAAACAGCAGCAGGCTGCTGAAAGAGACCAGGCTTTCGCTGGCAGCCACGGACAGCGTCATCCCAACCAGGACAAACCAGCGCAGGGAAACGACATACCAATCGGTGACAAACGGCGAATCGGCGCGTTGCATACCCTTTAATCATAACCCATCTTTGCGCGGCGCGCGCAAAATTCTCATTTCTTATTAAAATTGATAAGAGACCCTGCCATGCCCCGCACTATCCTGCACCTCGACCTGGACGCTTTTTTCTGCGCTGTGGAAGAACTGCGCGCCCCCTCCCTGCGCGGCAGGCCGTTTGCCGTTGGCGGCAAACCCGACGAGCGCGGCGTGGTGGCATCCTGCTCCTATGCGGCGCGCGCAATGGGCGCGCGCTCGGCCATGCCCATGAGCCAGGCCCTGCGCCTGTGCCGGGACTTGCTCATCGTCCCGCCGCACCGCGCGGCGTATGAGGAAATGTCGGGGCAGGTGATGGAACGCCTGCGGAATCTTTCACCGCTCGTCGAGCAAATCTCCATCGATGAGGCCTTCCTCGATATCAGCGACCTCCGCGAACCGCCCGCCGAAACCGCCCGAAAACTTCAAGCCCAAATCATGGACGAACTGCGCCTGCCCTGCTCGGTGGGCGTGGCCTCGAACAAACTGGTTGCCAAAATCGCCACCGAGGTCGGCAAAAAAGCGGCGCGCGGCCCAGATTATCCGCGCGCCCTGACCATTGTCCCGGCGGGCGAAGAAGACGCCTTCCTGGCCCCGCTGCCTGTTTCTATGCTGTGGGGAGTCGGCCCCAAGACCGAGCAGCGCCTTGCCAGCCTGGGAATCCACACCATCGGGCAGTTGGCTGCCTGGGACGAGCGCGAACTGGCCGCGCGCTTCGGCGCCCATGGCCGCGAGATGGCGCGCCACGCCCGGGGCATCGACGAGCGCCCGGTCGTCACCGAACACGCCGTCAAGTCCATCTCGCAAGAAACCACCTTCGCCCGCGATGTTTCGGATGACAAAACCATCGAACACACCATCAAAGAACTCTCCGCAGAAGTGGGGAAACACCTGCGCCGCGAGCATCTGGCCGCATCCACCGTCAAACTCAAATTGCGCTGGCCCGATTTCAGCACCCTCACCCGCCAGTCTGCCTTGCCCAACCCCACCGACCTCGACGAGGAAATTTACGCCGCCGCGCTTGCATTACTGCGCAAAGTCCGCGCGCCGGGGCAGTCTGTGCGCCTGGTTGGGGTCGGCCTTAGCGGGTTGGGTCAACCTGTCCGCCAGATTCCGCTCTGGGGCGGAGCTGGCGATGAAAAAGCCCGCAAACTCCATCGCGTCCTCGACGAATTGCAGGAAAAATACGGCGGCAACGTCATCAAAAAAGGCTCATCGCCAAACTAATCACGAATTACGAATTACGCATTACAATCGTCCCATGCCCGCCCTTGCCCAAACCCTCCCCGCCAACGACCTCGGCTTCCTGCGCATTGTTGCCTCGCTGTGGGGCATCGAACTGCACGCCCCAGCCCCCGCCGAGGCTGCCCTCGAACTGGCCGAAGCCATGCTCGACGCCGAGTTGATGGAAGAAATCATCGCAGCGCTGCCCGGCCCGGCCCGCGAGGCCCTGCGAACCCTGTTTGGCGCAAGCGGACGCCTGCCCTGGGTGCAGTTTGCGCGCCGCTTCGGCGATATCCGCGAGATGGGACCCGGCAAGCGCGACCGCGAACAGCCCCACGCCCGCCCCAACTCCGCCGCCGAGACGCTCTACTACCGCGCCCTCATCGGCAAGGCCTTCTTCGACACCCCCTCCGGCGCGCAGGAATTCGCCTTCCTCCCCGATGACCTGATGCAGGCCCTCGAATTCATCGGCTTCGAGCCGGGCGAAGCGCCTGAACCAGGCCCCGAACCCCAGCCTGCCAGCGAAACGCCCGCCCCCGAACCGGAATACGCCGACCTGGCCGAGCCGGAATACGCCGATTTGGATGAAATCATTGCCGATGACGAGCCAGAATCCGTCGTCCTGCCCACTGTCAGCGCGCGCAAACCGCCGGTCGTGACGCCTGCCTCGCCTCCCCCCGTTTCCGCGCAGTTCAGTGAAAATGCGGGAATGAAGGGGGGTGGACGCGCTGCCACGCCTGCCGAAAAAGCCCATATCCGGCCCGCCGCCGACCATATTTTGGATGATTTGACCACGCTGTTGGCCGCCCTGCGGCTGGGAATCGAGCCTCCCGCATTGGCAGTTCCCACCCCCGTCCTGACCGGGCTGTTAACGGCCACCCGTTTAATCATCCCATCTCCCGCTGGGAGCCCCGCAGGGGTGCTTCACAAAGGGGCAGGGGGTGAGGGGCTTCAGCCGGAGGCTGTTAAAACCTTCCTCGAATCGCCGCGCGAAGCGGCCCTGGAATCCCTGGTCGAGGCCTGGCAAGCGAGCGAGACCTTCAACGAACTGCGCCTGCTGCCCGGCCTGGCCTTCGAGGGCGCCTGGGACAACCAGCCGCTCGTCACCCGCGAATTCCTCCTGAACTTGCTCGAACCCATCCCCAAAGGCGTGTGGTGGAGCATCCCCTCGTTTATCCGCGACATCAAGCAAAAGTACCCCGACTTCCAGCGCCCGGCCGGCGATTACGACACCTGGTTCATCAAACGCCTGGCCAACGGCCAATACCTGCGCGGGTTCGCCCACTGGGACGAGGTGGACGGCGCGTTAATCCGCTATTTCCTCCAGATATTGCACTGGCTCGGCCAGCTCGACCTGGCCGCGCCCGACGAAACCGCCGCCCCGACCGCCTTCAGAATTACGAATCACGAAATACGAATTCCGAACTCCGAAACTGCCAAAACCACTATTTCCTCGAACGGCCTCATTACCATCCCCCGCCTGGCCCCGCGCAGCATCCGTTACCAGGTGGCGAGATTCTGCGAATGGGTCGGGGGGCGAGTCACTTCGCAGGAGGAGTTCGAGACCATCCCTGAAGAATACCGTTACCGCGTCACCCCCCACTCCCTGAAACGCGCCGCCGGGCAGGGACTCAAAGCCAGCCACCTGCTCAGCCTGCTGGCAAAGCAGACGGGCGGACAAATCCCACCCGTCTTTGCCAAAGCGCTCCAGCGCTGGGAGTCCAACGGCACCGAAGCCCGCATCGAAACCCTGACCGTGCTAAAGGTCAGCAGACCCGAAGTGCTGGCCGAACTGCGCGCCTCGCGGGCCGCCCGCTTCCTGGGCGAAATCATCGGCCCCACAACGGCCGTCATCCAGGCTGGGGCCGAATCCAAGGTCTTGGCAGCCCTGGCCGAGCTGGGGCTGCTGGCAGAAGCAGAACTTTGACCAATTTGGCCCGCCAATACAACGCTTGCGGGCTTCTAACGAAAATTTGACCTTCCTCTAAAAAATTTCCAACGAGCGGGCGATAAGATAGGGGCAATCAAATCAAATAACGGTATTCAAACAAAGGAGACCAAACCATGTTCTATATTACCGCTGCCCCCTATCGCACGCCCCGCCGCTGGGTTGCCCGCCCCGCTGATGTGGAGGCTCCCCGCGCCCTGCCCGTCGATGTCCGCGAACAGGACGACACCTATGTCTTGACCGCTTATGCGCCGGGCCTCAAGGCCGAAGACCTGAACATCCAGATTATCGAAGATACCCTTACCATCGAGGGCGAATATGGCCAGCACGAAGGCCAAGCCCTGATGTGTGAACTGCCGTCCGGGGCCTTCCGCCGCGCCCTGCGCCTGCCCGCCCAACTCGACGCCGAAAAGGCCGAAGCCAAAATCGAAAACGGCGTGCTGACCCTGCGCATCCCCAAAGCCGAATCGGCCCGCCCGCGCGTCATCAAAGTCGCCGCAAAGTAACATTTCATCCCGCTCCATTTCCGAACGTATGTTTGCCCGGCAGTTCAACTGCAGGGCAAACTGCTTTAATCAAGTAAAATACCTTCCATACCCATTCAGCCCTGCGCTGCGGGTTACACCAGCCGCAGGAACGCTGGATATTGAATACTGAACATTGGAGATTTGACCGTGCGCCGACTTCTGGCTTTCCTTTTGACTCTGACATTACTGACTTCCTGTGCATCCCCGGCAGAGACTCCCTCCTCGCCGGATGCGACCTCCGTTCCCCAACCAAGCGCCACGCTCCAACCGACAGCAGGGCCTACGCCAACGCCCGCCCCGCCGCTGGTTATCCTGGTGCTTCCCGCCGATTTGAACGAGGAAGATTCACAGGCCTACCAGTCCGTCGTCTACGACCTGGCCCAAACGAGCGGTTACCGCTTCCAGGTGCGCAACCAACTCGACGAAGCCGACCTCGAACCGGCCTTGAAAATTGTAATTGCCCTGCCGCCCGACCCGGGCCTCGCGGCCCTGGCCGCCGCCGCGCCGCAAACGCAGTTCCTGGCCGTCGACATTTCCGGCATTCAGCCGGGAGGCAACGTGAGCGTGTTGGGCGGCGAATCTATCCGCGCCGACCAGGTGGCTTTCATGGCGGGCTACATCGGCGCAATGGTAACGGAAGATTTCTTCCAGGTTGGCGCGATGCTCAAGAAAGATTCGCCCGAATCGCCTGTCATCCAGAAGGCTCTCGCCACCGGGCGGACGTACTACTGCGGGCGCTGCCTGCCGATTGGCTGGTACACCCAATATACTTACCCGTCTTTTATCGAAGTCCCTGCCGATGCCAAGCCCAGTGAATACAACGCCTATTCTGACTTCCTGGTCATCCAGAAAAAGGTCGAGACGATCTTCATCCAGTCCGGTCTGGATACGCCGGAACTCCTCCAGTACCTCTCGACCGTCGGCGTGTTGATGATTGGCACGCAAAGCCCGGCCAAGAAAGTGAACGGCTGGGTGGTCACGCTCCAGCCGGATTATCTCGAAGCCTTGAAATCTGCCTTCCCAGACCTGACCGCCGGGCAGGGAGGCCGCTCCTTCCCCGCGCTGCTGGCGTTGACCGATGTCAACCCGGAACTGTTTAGCCCCGGCAAACAGATGGATGCGCGTCGGGTATTGGATGACCTGCTGCGCGGCTACATCGATACAGGCGCGCAGTAAAGAGGAAGCAATGCGCGGCAACATACGGCGTGGAATATCGAGCAACGACAGGATGTCGGAATCCCAATCGAGCATCATCAGGTTCATCAGCAGGGTGCGGCTGGCGTTGGTGACATCGGTAACGCGCGCCCCGGTCAGGTTCCAGATGAGCCAGGCGTCCATGTTGCCGAACAAAAGAGTTTGCCTTTTTCGGCGTAACTACCTGCCCTCACCCTAACCCTCTCCCAAAGGGAGATGGAAACGGACATACGAAACGGATTTTCTTGCCGAAAGCGACAAAATCCTCTCTGTTTTCTCCCCCTCCCACTGGGAGAAGGGGCCGGGGATGAGGGCGGGTAGGCAGTTACTCATTTTTTATAATATCTATTTTACAACGCAAAGGCGAGCCAGTGGCCCGCCCTTGTGTAATTTGAATCTTGCGATAGCATTTATCCCGGTTCTACAGAGGGCGCGGGTTCGGGATAGAGATATTCTTGTTTCAAGGCCTGTACCAAGACCTCCACTTCGCTTCCATCGCTGTAGTGGCCGTAAAACCGCCAGACGGGTTGGATGTAGGGGGTCATGGCGGCGGGGTAGGATTGGGCATAGGCCGGGTCGCTGGTGAAATAAGCCAGTTCAATGGTTTCGATGGTCAGGGTGGGAACGACAACGGGCTGGGAGTCCTGTGGTTCTTCCATCACGTAAGGTCGGTCGGCGGTGACCTCCACTTCCACTGGCTGGCCGTTTTGGGGGCTGGTGGCCAACCCTCCGCTGAAAACGCGCATGGCCGGGTAATTGCCAAACAGCTCATTGGGGACAACCAAAACCTCCATGAATACAGTATCCCCTTCTCGTCCGAGTATCGCGCTGTCAGGTTCGCCATTCGGCATAATCTGGGCGTAAACCTGTCCATCCTGGCTGGTGAACAGGGTAACCTGCTGTCCGTCAACCGTGACCAATTCCTGCGTGCCGGTCAGTATCTGGAATCCCAGGTCAGGGAAGGGGATTTCGAACCGTTCGACGGACACAATCGGGATTGGGTATTGGGTTTGATAGCCGGTCACAACGCCCCAGATAATGAGCGGGCGGTTGTGATAAGCGTCCAACGAGTTCAGGTTAGCCCCTGTCAGCGCGTAATAATTCTCCGGCGTCGATAAAATATATTCGATTCTCTGGCTGCCATCCGGCTTTCGGTAGATGTTCATAGTCAGAGTGCCTTGCATCCCCTCCAGGCGTTGGCCGGTGAGCGATTCCGGCGTAACCTCGACGGGAGTCTCAGGCGTAGGCCAAACAACAGGCACGCCGCTCAGGTTGAGTTTGGCAAAGTTTCCACCGCCCCCGCCGCCGCCCACATTACTGACGCCTTTGGGGTAATAAATGATGCTGGTCCAGGTCAATTCCTGGCCTTCCAGCACGCCATTGATGATGATTCCTCCTGAGGGGATTGGCAAGGCTGCGGGCAAATCGCGCATGAGATAGGTTGCGCCATCTACAGTGGAATGAAACCGGACTTGTTCGCCATCCTGTTGCAGGCTGCCCTCCAGGTAGGTGAAACTGGTTTGAGAGATGGTTTCCCAGGCATCCACCATAAAAATGCGAACACCATCCCTGGTAACAAACTGTCCCTGCGCTTTTACCAGGGAATATGGCTCGAGCGCTTCCAGCCCGGCAGTGTTTCCAGAAATTGCATAATTGTCTACTATCATCAAGGGCGGCTTCCCGTTCTCGACAGCCTGGTCAATCTTAAAGTTTCCGTAAATGGTGGTCGGCTGCCCATCGGGATAGACGCGCGTCCAGTAAAAACGCTCACCTCCTGGCGAACTGCGGAAGCTCTCTTTCACGCCCAGGCCAGATTGCAAGTACATTTCCCAGGCTTCTCGGGCGCTGATGATGCCAAAACTTCCCACTGGCTGCGCATCCACGTTCAGCAGGTTGGCATCCAGGACGCTCACGTTCCCATCCGCATCGATTTTGACGCTGAATCCCTGCGCCAGGCCAACGTCAAACCGGATGACATGGTCTTCCAATACTTTGGGACGCACCCAGAACCAGCCCGCTCCCATGCCAATGCCTGGCTCGACCTGGTATTCAAAATCGAAACCAAACTGTGGCAAGAAATTTGCAATTGCCGATTTGGCAACTGCCAGGTTGACAGGCGCTTCGGTGGCAGCCGCGCTGTAATCACGGTAGTAAATAAATCGGCCACTTGCATACACAATCAAGCGCTGTTTCCCATCGCTTATGATGTAAGGCGCGGACGGTTCGAAGGCGGTTGTGTTGCGATAGACTTCGCCTGCTATCCCAAAGCGCGCAGCCAGCATCTGGGCAGTTTCGATGGTTGCAGGGCCGTCGGCTGCGTGAATGTAGATTCCCATTTCGGCGGGCGCATCCGAGAATTCTGCGGCGCGATAAATCGTGGTGCCAAAGCGTTCGTACACCTGTAAATCGGGCGGGGGCGTGGATGTCGGCGCGAGGATGGGGACCGGCGTAGGGCCGCCCGCCATGACGACCTCGGTCACGAAGGTCAGCGAGGCGTCGCCGACGCGCCCGGTTACTTCCCAGCAGCCGGTGGTGGGGAAGACCAACGCGCTAACCTGGAAGCCGGTCTCGCCATAGCCTTGGGGGATGTCAGCCCGCAGGGGAGCGGCTTCGGCATCGAGACGGCGGCCCTCGATGGAGAGCGGGCCGGCTACGCCGCGCCACCAGCCCCATTTCATGGAGAGGGAACCATCCGGCTCGCGGTTGTGGGCCTCGGTCATGACCACTCTCCCCTCCGGCCAAAGGACGGTCCAAAGCAGGTCATTGCCCAGGTACATATTAGACGGCGCTTCTCCCGGAGGCGTGCTGCCGTTGGGCTGGGTGATCGGACACAAGAAAACATTCTGCGCGGGAACAGGCGTGGGTGGAACGACGGGCGCAACACTGCGTACCAGCCAGTTGATAGCCAAAGCGAGCAGGATGGCAGCAGCAGCCCCGGCAAAAGTCTGCCAGAGGAGTTGGGTGCGTTTCATGGGGATTTCCTTTCTGGCGAGGAACGCCTCCCTGATTTTGACTTCGGTCTTGTCCAGGAATAGCCCGTTTGGCTGGAGGCTTTCGGCTGTCTCGACGAGACGCAGGGCGGTTTCGCGTTCTTCGGGGGTGAGTTCGTTCTGGAATTCAATTGGGTTCATGCTTCCACCTCCCGCGCGAGGGTGGTGCGGGCGCGCAGGTCCTGCAAACCGCGCGAGATGAGCATTTTGATGGCGGCCTCGCTCTTGCCCAGCACGCGGGCGGCTTCCAGGGAGCTGAGCCCGGCGAAAAAGCACAAGGCCAGCGACTCGGCGCGTTCGGGACTGAGCAATTGGAAGGCCGCGCGCGCTTGTTGCAGGGTCATTTTCTGGACCACGGCCAGCTCGACCGGCATCTGAGCGGCGGGCAGGTTGGCGGCCTGTTCCAGCGGGGCTTCGGGTTTGCGGCTGCGGAAGAACAGGGCTTTCTGGCGGCGGGCAATGCCCATCAGCCAGGCGGCGAACATTCCGTCGCGGCGGTAGCGGCCAATCCCATCCAGGGCTGCCAGAAAGGTTTGCGAGGTCAGGTCTTCGGCGTCTTTGACGTTGCCGGTGTGCAGGATGTGGTAACGGTAGACCCGCGCCGTATATCGCCGGTAAAGTTCGGCGAAGGCCTCGGCATCGCTGCGCGCCTGCCCGGCCAGGGTTTCGTCTGTGAGAGGCATCGTGAGGGACCTCCGTGTTTTTGAGCGCTCTGTAGAGTCTGTTTCAAAATGGGGAAATTCGTAACAGGCAATTTAAGACGGTAGGGCGATTTGCCAAATCGCCCTACGCATTATTCCCACTTCCGGCCTCCCGCCAGGAAGGCCTTGCCGGGCATTTTGCCCTTTCCAGGCGGCTGGAGTTCGTCGATTATAAGGAGTCCGTCTGCTGTGACAACGGCGGGCAAGCCCTCCACAATCACAAGTTTCCCGGTTTCCTTGCTTCCTTGCTCTTTTGCTTCCTTGTTTCCCTGTCTCCCGGTTTCCCCGTTTATATGCGCCCGGTGAATTTTGAGCGGCCCGCCTTGCCAGCGCATGAACGTGCCCGGCCAGGGCTGGAAGGCGCGGATTTTGCGCTCCAGGTCGGCGGCGGGACGGGTGAAGTCGAGCAGGCCGTCTTCTTTTTTGAGCATGGGGGCGTAGGTTGCGCCCTCAGCCGGCTGGGGTTGGGGAGCCAGCTCCCCACCCAGGTAGCGGGGCAGCGTTTCGAGCAGCAGTTTGCCGCCCAAAACGGAGAGATTCTCGAAAAGCGAGCCGCCTGTATCAGTGGGGAGAATCTCGATCGAACGCTGCGAAAGCATCGGCCCGGTGTCGATACCTTCGTCCATCAGCATCATCGTAATGCCGGTTTCTTTATCCCCGGCGAGCAGGGCAGCCTGGATGGGGGCCGCGCCGCGGTGCCGGGGCAGGAGCGAAGCGTGGATGTTGACGCATCCGTGCCGGGGCAGGGTCAACACCTCAGGGCGCAGGATTTGCCCGAAAGCGGCCACCACAATCAGGGCAGGATTCCAATCCATGAGCCTTTGCATGGCTTCGGGCGCGCGCAGTTTTTCAGGCTGGTACACTTCCAATCCCAATTCGAGCGCAGTCACTTTGACAGGCGGCGGGGTGAGCGCGTTTCCGCGCCCGGCGGGCCGGTCGGGCTGGGTAATGACGCCGACAACGGGATACCTCCCGTCTACCAGCGCGCGCAAGGTCGGGACGGCAAAAAGGGGCGAACCCATGAAGACGGTGCGGGGCAAGTTCATGGCCTGATTTTATTATGAAACTGGCCCGCAAGGCCACAGTTTCTCCCAAACTCGCTATAATGGGGGCGCACTGACCATCTTTCTACCGAGGAAAAACATGAAAACACTGACCTTATCCGGCGACTGGCAGTTCCGCCAGGCCGGGACTGAAGACTGGCTGTCCGCTCGCGTGCCGGGCGGCGTGCATACCGACCTGCTGGCGCTTGGCAAAATCCCCAACCCGTTCGTGGCCGATAACGAACTGAAGGTGATGTGGGTAGCCGAGACGGACTGGGAATACCGCCGCGCGTTCAGCGTCGACAAGGGCCTGCTGGCCGAACCCAATCTTTCCCTGGTTTGCGACGGATTGGATACGCTGGCGGATGTCTATCTCAACGGCGAGTATCTCGGCCATGCCGATAATATGTTCCGCCAGTGGGAATGGGAGGTGAAAGACCTGCTCAAAGCGGGCGAAAACGAAATCCGCATCGTTTTTGGTTCTCCCGTGCGTTTTATCACCGGAAAACAGGCGCAATTGCCCTTGCAGGGCGGGGGCGACATCCCCGGCGGGCCGCACCTGCGCAAAGCGCCCTGCCACTGGGGCTGGGACTGGGGTCCCAAACTGCCGCCCATCGGTGTCTGGAAGGATATCCGGTTGGAGGGCTTCTCAGCGCGGCTGGAAGATGTCCACCTGCGGCAGCAGTTCGAGGACGACGGCCGCGTGACGGTAACGGCAGATGTGACCGCTGAGACTGCTCCCGGCGCGGAATTAACTGCCAGCCTCGAAATCGTTCACCCGGACGGAAGCAGGCAGTCGGTGGAGGAGTCTCTTTTCCAAATCTTTTCCGATAACTTGGAACAAACCGGAAATCTGCAATCCGAAATCGAAAATCCTGAACTTTGGTGGCCTGCGGGGTATGGCGCTCAGCCACTCTACGAGGTCGTAGTCACGTTGAAAGACGGCAAAACCGTTTTGGATAGCCGCGCGTATAAAATCGGCCTGCGCGTCATCGAACTGCGCCAGGAACCCGACCAGTGGGGCCAGGAATTCACCTTCTACGTCAACGGCGTGCGCCTGTTCGCCAAAGGCGCCGACTGGATTCCCGCCGATTCGCTGCCGACGCGCATCACCAAAGAATATCTGGACATGCTGCTTAAATCGGCGGTGGACGCCAACATGAACATGCTGCGCGTATGGGGCGGCGGATATTACCCCGAAGAGATGTTCTACGACCTGTGCGACCAGTACGGCTTGCTGGTCTGGCAGGATTTCATGTTTGCCTGCGGCATTTACCCGGCGGACGCGGATTTCTTCGAGAACGTGCGCATCGAGGCGATTGAGAACGTCCGCCGCCTGCGCCATCGCGCCAGCCTGGCGCTGTGGTGCGGCAACAACGAGATGGAGCAAGGCTGGTGCGATTGGGGCTGGAACAAGCCCGACGACCCGCTCAACCAGCGGCTCAAAGACGGCTACGACCGCATGTTCCACCACATGCTGCCCGAATTGCTGGAAATCGAAGACCCCGACACCCCCTACTGGCCCAGTTCGGCTTCGGCGGATACGCCCTTCGAGGGCGCGAACAACCAGGCGCAGGGCGACTGCCATTATTGGGATGTCTGGCACGGGCGCAAGCCGTTCACGGCCTATCGCACGCAATTCCCGCGCTTTATGAGCGAGTTTGGCTTCCAGGCCCTGCCGCCGCTCAAAACCATCGCCGCCTACGCCGACCCCGCCGACTGGAACATGACCTCGTACATCATGGAACACCATCAGCGCAGCGGTTCGGGCAACGGCCTGATGATTGCCCAGATGACTGATACCTTCCGAATGCCGAAGGATTTCGCATCGCTGGTCTACCTGAGCCTGGTCTTGCAAGCCGAAGGCATTCGCTACGGCGTCGAACACTGGCGGCGCAACCGGGAGCGGGTCAGCGGCACGCTTATTTGGCAGCTCAACGACTGCTGGCCGGTCGCCTCCTGGGCCAGTCTCGATTATTTTGGCCGTTGGAAGGCGCTCCATTATGCCGCCAAACGCTTCTACGCTCCGCTGCTGCTCTCGGTCGCCGATTATGGCAAGACGATGAAGGTTCACGTCACCAGCGACCTGGTCGAGCCGGTGGATGTTACCGTCCGCTGGCGGCTGGAGACGCTGGACGGCAAAATCCTGGGTAAGGGCGAGCAATTCGTCCGCGCGCTGGCCCTGGCGGATACGCTGGTCACTACCCAGGATTTTTCGGCTCTTGTTACACCTGACAACCAACGCAACCTCGTTTTTGTGGCAGAGCTGTGGCAGAAAGAACGTATTGCTTGTTCCGTTACGCCTTTCGTCGCCAACAAACACTTAGAACTGCGCAAACCCGGCCTGAAAACCCAGACCCGCGTCGAGGGCGACCGGCTGTTTGTGGATGTCTCTACGAAAACCCTGGCCCGCTTCGTCGAACTTTCCATCGACGGGGCCGATGCCGTCTTCAGCGATAACTACTTCGACATTCCAGCCGGCGCGACCGTGACTGTGTCCACGTCCCTGCCCGCAGGCTGGACGCCGGAGAATCGGGTGACCGTCTGTTCGCTATACGATTCGTTTGCGTAGAGTATGCAGCGTTTCCAAGTTCCATTCGCAGTTGAACTGCGGATGGAACCAATGGAAAGTCAAAACCTGTTTGACGCGGGAAAGAGTATCAGTTTGGTAGAATATTGCTGATGATGAAGAAGGTCTACAATCCAATCTTGCAATGGTTTCAAGAGCATAGCGGCTTCAGCCTCTACGCTTTTTCCTTATTCCTGGTTATGGCTGGGGCATACCTGCTGCTCGTTGGCCGGATGGGATTTAACTATGACGATTGGGAGGGGATTTTTCTCTACCGACAGGGATTTTCCCCCCAGCAAGTCTGGAATTATTTCCTGATCGACCGGCCGTTCTCATCGCTGGTCCACCTCGCATTTCACCCAATCCTTGGCACTTCGGTGGAAGCCTGGCATTTCTTTGTGCTGGTGTTGCATTGGGCTGCGATTTTACTTCTGGTACAAAGCCTGCTGGCCTTGTTTCCCGGTTATGTCCTGCCGATTGGGTGGATAGGGTTCCTGCTGGCGTTGTATCCTGGCCTGACCCGCCATTTCGTTGCTCGTACCAGCGCGCCGCATTATTTGAGCATGTTTCTGTTTTCGCTATCGCTCTGGCTGATGATTTGCGCATACCAGCAGGCAAAAGGGCGTCATTGGAAACTGGCGCTCTCGGTCTTCCTCTCCCTTGCTCAAGTTCTCATCATCGAATACTTTGCGGCAATGGAAGTGACGCGCTTGTTTATTTTGCTTTACCTTTTCAATCGGGAATATCACGGCCAGCGTGTCCGGATTTTTTGGCGGTCCTTTATGGCCTGGTTGCCCTACCTGGTTGTTTTCCTGGTATTCCTGGTTTTCAAGTTCCAAATCCTGCCCGGCCTGGCCCAGGAAGAGGGGCTGTACACCAAGCACGAGATTGGTTTGGTACAGTCATTGCTCCAGTCGCCTGTGCCCACCATTTTGCATTACGCCAATATCGTCTTGCGGGATGTTGTTCATGCCCTCCTCTTCGTCTGGTTGCTGCCGATTGAACCTGCCGAATTGGATGTTTCTTCCACCTCATACGTTATCTCGTGGCTATTTGGCGGGGTTTTTGCAATTCTGGCTGCCCTCACGGTGTGGGGCTGGTCTCAAAAAAGCAAACTTCCTGATGAAAATCTCCCCCTTGCCTGGCAAGTGCTGGGACTGAGTTTGGTCACAATTTTGCTCGGAGGACTCCCGGCCTGGCTGATTGGACGCCAGGCGACCGTTGGCATCTGGTCGAGTCGGTTCCTGCTGGCCCCGGTGTTGGGCGCTGTACCGCTGGTTGTCCTGGTCGTTGTTGGGTTGACCGGGAAATTTCGCCAGCAGGCTGCCAACCTGGCCCTGGCGGCTTTGCTAACCGGTTCATTTTCCTTCCAGTTTCGGGAAGCAAATCGTTATACCTTATATTGGAACTTTCAGCACCAATATTACTGGCAGTTGAAATGGCGCGCTCCCGGCCTTGCGCCGAAAACGTTCATCCTTGCCCCCAATACACCGTTTATCCGCAACTCACACTACCAGATTGCTTATGGCATCAACCTGGTCTATGCGCCGGGAAATGCGGATACCAATTCCCGCCACTGGTGGTTCGATGGTCCAGATTCCTTGCGCGACTTCGCTTCACAGCGATACAAACCCGATGTGCCCGTCTCTGCTGGAATACGAAATATCAAGTTCGAGTCAGAGATGAGTGTTGCCCTGCCGGTCATTAACCGTTCCAGTCGTGGATGTCTGCAAGTATTGACCGATTCATACTACCAGGGAGAACCGCTTCTCTCGGCGGAAGAAGCGCAGCTTTTCGAACTTGCAAAAGACAACCTGGTCTTACCAACAGGCCCTGAAATGCCCCTGGATGTGTTTGGTCCGGAGCCAATCCGTGGCTGGTGTTATTACTATCAAAAAGCAGAACTGGCGCGCGACTTCGAAAACTGGGATGAAATTCATTCCTTATGGCAGCAGGTAAAGGCAAACAATCTCGAAGCCAACTATGGGCCGGAATACGCGCCTTTTATCGAGTCGCTTGCCAGGAACCAGGAATGGAAGGCTGCCGCCAAATTGACCATCAAAGCAGGCAAAACGACCAAAGAGTCGCGTCCGTTCTTCTGCGGTTTTTGGCAGGCGCGATTGTCTATTTTGGATGGGTTTGCTGACTGGTGGCCGGAAATTCAAACGGAGTTTGACTGCAAGTAACCCGCATCGCGGATTTTCCAAATCAAAAACCGGACGCTTTGTGGCGTCCGGTTTCTCATTCCTCGTTGGGGCTTACGCTTGCCTGGCTTGCGCCACCACAGCCGCAAAAGCCTGCGGGTCACGGATGGCCAGGTCAGAAAGC
>DAOUAZ010000145.1:0-14077 GCA_034432975.1 Anaerolineales bacterium
CCGGAATCCTGTGGCCGGATGGGGGGCATGACCACATGGATAACCTCGCCGCGCTCCTTACCACCGGCTATCAGGCCGTCGAAGATTGTTCCCCTTCCACCCTGGTCATGCTGCATATCGCCGACGGCGGTAAAAATGACATGGCGCGTTGGTTTTTCGATAACATGGTTCGCCGCAAGGTTCCCTTCGATGTGATTGGCCTTTCTTTTTACCCCTATTGGCACGGCAGCCTGGCCCAGTTGCAGGTCAACCTGGACGATATCTCTGCTCGTTACGACAAAGATGTCCTGGTGGCCGAATTTGCCTATCCTTTTACCCCGCTCGACCAGGACGGGTATCCCAACCTGTTTACCCAGAGAATGATGATAGACGGCTATCTGTATACCCCCGAAGGCCAGCGGCTTATGCTCCGGGATGTGATGTCGGTCGTTCGGGCGGTACAAAACGGGCGCGGCCTGGGCGTTTTCTATTGGGATGCGACCTGGACGGCGGTACCTGGCAATGGCTGGGACTCTAAAAACCCGACATCAGGAAACCCCTGGGAAAATCAGGCTTTATTTGATTTCGATGGCCGGGCCTTGCCAGCGCTGGCCGAATATCTCAATCCATAAACCATCATCTACCATCGCTGTCAACACGAAAAGATAATTATGCACACGTTCTACCTCAACATCGTCCACCGGCCCGAGATGGTGCCGGAATACATCCAAAAAGAAGCCGAACAAGGCAAGGTGGAAGACCTGACGCGCTCCTCGGTGCTGCAAGAATCGCTCGATATCTTTCGCGCCCAGCAGCAAATTGCCCACGAGAACGGGCTGCGCGCCACCATCCAGATGACCTACGCCAGCCTGTTCAACGCTGAGGCGGTGGCGATTGCGAAAGAACACCACGAACAATTTGGCGACGAAATCGGCTCGACCTTCCTGGGCATCCAGTGCGCCGAGTTCCGCGAAAAGTTCAAATCGAAGGAACTCGCCATCTGGCTGTTCTCGATGGAAGACAAGCGCAAAATCGTCGATGAAGTCTTCAGTAAATTTTATGAAGTCTTTGGTTTTTACCCCACTTCGACCGGCTCTTACTACATGGATGCCGAACTGGTCAACTATATCAAAGAAAAGTACCCGATGGTCAAGGCCGCTGTGGCGACCTGCTGGGAAGAAGGCCCCAAGGCGTACTGGAACGCCAACAACTCGTGGTACACGCTGATGGACGGCGGCCCCTGGAATCCCTGGATTCCATCGAAGCGCAACATCCACTGCATTGCATCTGACGAAGCCGACGACATCGGCATCGTTGCCATTCCGCACCTTTCACGCGACCTGATGGCCGTTTTCGACGGCCCCGGCTCGTATTACGGCACGCATCCGCAGAACATCCTGCGCGGCATGGTCTATGAAGACCGCGAACTCCCCTATTTCAAGAACATCGTCGACCAGTATCGCGCAATGGTCAAATACAATCGCGGTTACGCTTACAACATGATGTACGTCGGCCCCGGCTGGATGAGCAAGGGCGGGCGTTGGGAATCCGATTACTCCTTCCTGCTCAAGAGTTACAAAGACGGCATGGCCTATTATGGCGAACTCAAGCAACAGGGTGTTTTGCAAGACCTGACTATGAGCGAATTTGCCGACGCCTACCGCCAAAACCGGCCTTACACACGCCCCGAATGCACGCTCTGGAAGGATATTCTCTACGGCTCGCAGCGCCAGATGTTCTGGTATGCCGACCCCAACATGCGTTTCTGCCTGGATATGAACCAGGGCGGCGCAATGGTGGACCTGCGGCCTTACGCCGCCAAACTGGTGCGCCCTTGCGGGGTAGGAACAAAGGCCAACCAGGACGCCTCCTACCCCTTCCTGGTGCAGTCGCTCTACCGGGCTGGATTTTTTACCCATTACGCCGGCGAGGGCGCGGTCAAGAGTTGCAAAATTGGGGTTGAGGGCGAACAGGTCGATTTATGCGCCTGCCGAACCCAGGCCTCCTTCTCGGAGGAGGGCAATACCCGTATCGTCACCCTCGACCCGGTCACGATAGAGTTTGACGGATTCAGCGCGCGGGTTCAGAGCATTTTCCGTTTGGCGGAAGGCAGCGGCGAGGTCGAAATCATCCGCCGTATCCTCGATTCGACCAACCCCGACGCCAACTTCTCCATCGACGAATACATCACCGCCTGCTACGGCACCACCGAATACCCCGAAGACCTGACCGGCGTTCGCCTGACCCTGGCTGGAGCGGGCAAATCAGAATCCATCGAATACGCCTACCAGTGCCGCGAGGCCGAGGCCGAAAATGTCCAGCGCCTCGAGGCAATCATCCCGCCTGTCGATACACGCCTGTCGATGCGCGCCGATGGCCCTGCAGCCGGGTACTTCCGCGAGGGCTTTTCTTTCTCGCCCATGTACACCCTCGGCATCAAAAAAATTGTCAAAGCGAAAGGAGAACTGCGCACATGGCTCAAGGTCGCAAAGGCAAGTTAAATTACCGCTGTCCGCGCTGTCTCATGCGCGAAATCGATATGGATATGCTCTATGACCGGGACAAGGACGAGTATTACTGCCTGCGCTGCTCGTTCGTGGGTGATGAAAAAGAAATCCAGCGTCTAAATGCTCAGTTCCGCGAGAAATATCGCAGCCGGATGATACGGATTACAGATTTTTGAAATGGGGATAAAAAAAAGAAGAATGAAACTGTCCACCGATTCCCCGCAAGTGACGCTGTCCATCCGGGGCGCGGATATTTCCAGCCTGAAAAAATCTGAGGACAAGGGCGGCGTTTATTACGATGAAAACGGCGCGCCGGGTGACGCGCTCAAAATCCTGCGCGAGCATGGCCTGAATTACGCCCGCATACGGGTCTGGGTCGATTCGCCGGATGGCTATCATGGCAAGCCCCAATTGTTGGAGATGGCAAAGCGCTGCAAGGCCAACCAACTCAAACTGCTGGTGGATTTTCACTATGCGGATACCTGGGCCGACCCTGGCAAACAACCCAAGCCCAAAGCCTGGGAATCCCTCGATTTCGAGAGTCTCAAGCAGGCTGTTTATGACCACACCTGCGATATTTGCAGCGCCCTGAAAGCGCAAGGCACGCCGCCCGATATGGTGCAGGTCGGCAACGAAATCACCAACGGCATGTTGTGGCCGGACGGCAAGAACGACAAAAATTTCGACAACCTGGCCGCGCTCGTCAAGGAAGGCATCCGCGCCGTGCGGGATTGCTCGCCCAAAACGCTGGTCATGCTGCACGTGGATAACGGCGGCAACAACGAAATGTACCGCTGGTGGTTCGATAACATGCTCCAGCAGGGCGTCGAATTTGACCTGATTGGCGCATCGTATTATCCCTACTGGCATGGCACGTTGGCTGATTTGCAGAACAACCTGGACGACATTGCCCTGCGTTATGACAAGGATATTGTGGTGGTCGAAACCGCCTACGCTTTTACCCTGGAAGATTGCGACAACTACGAAAACGTCATCACCACGCAGGAACAACCCGGCTATTCCTTCACGCCCGAAGGCCAGGCCAGAATGCTGGGCGACATCATGACCATCGTGCGGGCCGCGCCAAACGGGCGCGGCATTGGCATCCTTTGGTGGGACGCCACCTGGATTGCCGTCCCCGGCAATGGCTGGGACCCGGAGCAACCCTCATCGGGAAACAACTGGGAAAACCAGGCCTTGTTCGACTATGAGAGCCGTCCGCTCCCGGCAATGGGCGTGCTGGGCAGGCCATAGACTCCTGATTGAAAACCGACAGATTTCCCGATATCGAGGATCGAATAACGAATTATCGAACATCCACCCGCAGCGCGCCGGTCAGGTCGGGTGTCTTTTCTAAAACCAAGTCGGCGCCGCTTTTTTCCAATTCGGGGCGTTCGCCGAAGCCGCACAGCACGCCAATGGTCTGGCAGCCTGCGCTCTTCCCGGCGCGGATGTCGACGGTGGTGTCGCCAATCATCAGGCAGTTTTGGGGGTTGACGCCCATTTTCCCGGCGGCGAAATACATCGGGTCGGGATAGGGCTTGGTGTGTTCGGCGGTCACCGCAGTGACGACAACCTGGAAGCAGGAAGCCAGCCCAGACTGGTCGAGAAAGGCGCGGGTGGTGCGGTCATCGCGTGCGCTGACAATTGCCATGGGATAACGAGGGGATAATTGCTCGAGCATTTCCCGCACGCCCGGAACCAGCCGGAAGTGTTTGAGCGGGCGCGGGAAGCGGTGATTCAGCCAGTCGTACAGCTGGTGCAGTTCGTCATCCAGCCCCAGGTGGTCGGGAATGCCCATCAGCAGGTTGCCGGGGGCTTCGGCCCACATTACGAAACGGCGGGCGGCGCGGGCCGGGTCGCGCGAAAAGCGGAAAAACGGCAGGAATTTTTCGACATACAGGTCATCGGTATCGCTGAGAGTCCCATCGACATCGAAACACAGGGCCTGGATTCGGGCGGTCATCAGAACATCCAAAGCAAGGAAACGACCGCGATAACAGAAAACAGGCCAGAGAGCAGGCAGGCAACGAGCGCCAGCACGCCGCAAGAAAGAAGCGCTTCACGCGCGGGATAAGGGTTCATGGGACAATTATACATAGCGTGGTTGTAATCTGTGAACCGCGCCGTTGACGATAAAATATCGAGATAATCCGACTCATTCGTTATACCCATCGCGGGTGAAAATTGTGCTTTTTTCTTAATGCGGGAATGCGCAACTTCCACCCGTGGGTATTATATAATCAGAAACGATGAATACACAAAGACACCGCCCGTTGATTGTCCGGCTGCAAACACTTCATTTTTCACCTTCCCTGGCTGCGCCCATCCTGATATTCCTGGGCTGTTTTTTTCTGTTTGGTATATGGCTCTCGAACCTGGGTTATTTTCAAGACGACTGGCATCATGTTTACTATGCCTATCATGAGGGAACTGAAGGCCTAAAAAATTTTTTCTACACTGATAGCCGCCCGCTGGCTTATGGGCTTTATGGGTTACTCTTTCGCGTGCTGGGATTCGACCCGGCGCGCTGGCACTGGTCTCTGATGTTGCTGCGCTTTCTGACGGCTGTCGGATTCTGGTTGACGGCGCGCCTGCTTTGGCGGGATGAAGATGAACTAACCACCTGGCTTGCGCTTTTTTTTGCGCTGCACCCGGTTTACACCTTGCAACCCCTCGCGGTAGCGTACACATTGCACTGGGTATCTTACCTGGCTGTAATGTTTTCGTTTGCGCTTACGGTATTTTCTGTTCGAAAAAGCGGCAAATCATTCTGGCTTTTCTTGGGATTGGCGCTGGTCTTGCAAACATATCACCTGGCGATGATGGAGTATTTTTCGGGGCTGGAACTCGTCCGCGTTCTGTTTCTCTGGCTGGCACTCCCCCACTTGCCGTTTGTCGAACGAGCCAAACAGACATTCCGGCTTTGGTTGCCGTACCTGGTCATTTTAATACTCTACGCTGCCTACCGGCTCTCCTACAGCGAGTTATTCGGCTATGACCGATTCGAGCCGGCTCTTTTAAGCAGTCTGGCAAGCAGCCCCTTTGCTACCTTGCTCCTGCTCCTGCAAAACACACTCAAAGACTCGATGTATATCCTGGTCTCGCCCTGGTACACAGCCATCGAACCATCGGTATTCGACCTGACGCGCCCCTTCATCGCATATATGCTGACGGCAAGCGTATGCTTTGCTCTGGTATTCTTTTTCACCATTTCACGCTTCCCTACCCAAAGCAGTCAGATTAGAGAATCGAGCCGATTGCCATTAAGTATTGCCATATTCGGATTTCTGTCGCTTGTCCTGGCCTTGTTACCTTCCTGGCTGGTTGGCTTCGAAATCACCGAAAAAAACCCGTTGTGGAGCAGCCGCCTGGCTCTGCCGGCCATGCCTGGAGCGAGTCTACTTTTGGTAGGGTTAGCCTATTTTTTCATTCAAAGCCCAATGCGGCGCAATATTTTCTTGAGCATCTTGCTGGGCATTGCGGCTGGTTCCCATCTGCAAACAGGGCGCGCATTCCAGGATTCCTGGGAAAAACAACGCCAATTTTATTGGCAACTGTATTGGCGCGCGCCCACCCTGCAACCCGGCACGCTCCTGGTTGCCGATAATGAAATCCTGTTCTACATGGGAGATTCGCCCACCGCTTACGCCGTCAACCTGCTCTACCCCAAGACGACCCAACCCCCGCAGGTAGATTACTGGTTCAATCCGGGTTCCGAAAACATTCACATGCTGCCTTTCGAGCAGGGACAGCCGCTGGAAATGACCAAGTACAGCAGTTCTTTTGCCGCCTCATCTGACCGGGTATTGGCGATTACTTTCGAACCCCAACAGGGACAATGCCTGTGGCTGTTGCGCCCGGCCTACCGTGAAGTGCGCTTTTTGACCGAAGAAGCTTATCGTTGGATGGCATATTCCGATATTTCCCGCGCCCAACCCGGAGAAGGCGCGCCGCCTGCCGCCATTTTTGGCAAAGAACCGCCTCATAACTGGTGTTATCATTACCAGAAAGCCGACCTGGCCGCCCAAGCAGGTGATTGGGCACATATCACCGCTCTGTGGGAATCCGCTTCGACGAACAACCTGACCCCCTCCACCAGCATCGAACTTCTGCCCTTTATCGAAGCCTACGCACAGACTTCACAATGGGAACAGGCGCGCGAATTGACCCTTTGGGCCAATTCACTACCACCGCGCATGCCCGACTTTTTATGTACGACCTGGAAAACATTCGAGAAAAACGGCCTGCTCACGCCAGGCAATGCTTCGATATTCGCTAACGTTAAAAACCGCCTGAATTGCCAGGAATAATATATGCCCACAATCGCCGCCCTCGTACCCATGCGTCACCATTCCCAGCGCGTGCCGGGAAAAAACTACCGTCCGCTGGCGGGCAAACCGCTCTACCAGCACATTATCGAAACTTTGCTGGCCGTGCCAGAAATCACAACCATCATGGTCGATACCGATTCCGAGCCGGTCATGGAGGGTCTGCGCCAGAACTTCCCGCAGGTAAAAATTATTCAGCGTCCTGAAAACTTGCGCGCGCCCGAAATCCCGATGAACGAAATCCTGGCGCATGATACCGCCCAGGTCGAAGCCGATTTTTACCTCCAGACCCACAGCACCAACCCGCTCCTGAAAGCGGGAACCCTCTCCAGCGCCATCCAAAAATTCCTGGGGCAGTACCCTGCTTTCGACTCGATGTTTTCCGTCACTCGCTGGCAAACTCGTCTGTACGACCAACTCACCCGGCCCATCAACCACAACCCGGCCATCCTGCTCCAAACCCAGGATTTGCCGCCTGTTTACGAAGAAAACTCCTGCTTTTATATGTTCACCCGCGCCAACCTGCTGGCGCGCCGCAACCGGATGGGCGAGCGCCCGCTCATGTTCGAGATACCGCGCCTCGAAGCGGTCGATATCGACGAAGAAGCCGATTTCGAAATCGCCGACCTGCTCATGCGCCGCCGCCTGGGCCTGGCTTGAAAGCATCACGATGACACGCTGGATTGAACAACACCCTTTCTGGGGCGCGTCCCTGCTCCTTTTGATGATTGCCGCCCTTGCATATCTCCCCAATCTGGGCGGATTTGGCTTCTATAAAGACGATTGGTACCTGATGTACGCCGCCCGCGTGAACGGGCCAGATTTTTTCACCGTCATCTTTGCCGGAGACCGCCCCGCCCGCGCTCCGCTTCAGTATGTGCTTTACACGCTGTTTGGCGAGAACCTGCTCTTGTATCATCTGAGCGCCTGCATATACCGAGCGATTGGCGCAATTGCTCTCTGGCTGACGATGAACATGCTCTGGCCTGCCCAAAAGCGTATCAGCCT
This sequence comes from Anaerolineales bacterium, assembly GCA_034432975.1. Taxonomy (GTDB): domain Bacteria; phylum Chloroflexota; class Anaerolineae; order Anaerolineales; family Villigracilaceae; genus UBA5195. Next base: position 7,826 of record DAOUAZ010000145.1, read on the forward strand.
ATTGGCAGCAACCCTGTTCCTGGTTTATCCGGGCTTTTTATCGCAGGTCAACGCAGTTGATTTTCAGGCCCATCTCTTTAGCCTGATGACCGCCATGCTCTCGATGGCGCTCAGCCTGCGAGCCTGGCAGGAAACGCGCGCAACCTATCGAGTTTTGCTCATCCTATTTACCGTCCTGACCGGCTGGGTCTATCTCAGCCTGATGGAATATTTTATCGGCATAGAGGTCTTCCGCTTCTCGTTATTCGGAATCATGGCCTGGCGGAAGGGTGAAACCCTGCGCCGCAAGGTATTGGTGTTCGTCCAGTCAGCCTGGCCGTTCCTATTCGCGCCGCTCGGATTCTTAATCTGGCGGCTGTTTATTTTCGAGAGTGAACGACGCGCCACCGACATTGGGGCGCAATTGAGCTTGTTGTTCTCATCGCCAATTACCGGTATCTGGTGGTTGATCTACCTATTGCAGGATACCATCAACGTCCTGCTCTCGGCCTGGATTGTGCCACTCTATAACCTGGCCTTTGCCCTGCGCCTGCGCGATTTCCTGCCCGCTCTGCTGCTGGGACTGTTCTCAGCCGGGATTGTGCTGCTGGTCTGGAGGCAGCTGCCAGCCGAGGATGAAAAATCTGATTGGCGGGTGCAAGCGTTCGCAGCCGGTTTCCTGTCGATTGTGGGCGGCCTGTTCCCCGTCATTCTCGCCAACCGGCATGTCAATTTCAATGATTATTCGCGTTACACCCTGCCCGCCCTGGCCGGAGCCATGCTGGTAACGGTAATATGGCTGACGCTGTTCAAATCCCAAACAGCGCGCGCCGCGATGATTGGTTTCCTAATCGCCAGCGCCGTGATGACCCATTATGCCAATTCGGTGGCTGCCGTGCAGGAGGCCGCTGCCACCCGCAACTTCTGGTGGCAGGTGGCCTGGCGCATCCCCGGCCTGCAGCCAGGCACAACCCTGGTGGCCGATTACCCCAATATCTCCATCCAGGAAGATTACTTCATTTGGGGCCCCGCCAACCAAATTTACTTTCCAGAACCCCAAAATCAGGCTGACGAACAGGTGAATGTGCCGCTCCCGGCCTTGGTGCTGAATGCCGAAACCCTGCCCAATCTGAGTTTGCGGCGCGGACAAGCAGAACAGGTGCGGCGCGGTATCTACACCCTGGCCGACTATCGCCGCGTGCTCATTCTGACCCAGCCCGCCGCCAATGCCTGCGTGCGGGTCATCAATGGAAATTCTCCCGAATTTTCTCAAAACGACCGCCTCGAAATCAGGCTGGTCGCCTCCGCTTCACGCCTCGATGGTATCATCATCGATGCCGCCAGGCCACAACCACCCGCCGCTTATTTTGGCCCCGAGCCACCGCACGACTGGTGTTATTATTACCAGAAAGCCGCCCTCGCTCGCCAGACGGGAGATTGGGAAAAAGTCACCCGCCTCGGCGAACAAGCCCTGGCCGAAGGCCACTACCCAGCCGACAAAATCGAATGGCTGCCCTTCATGCAAGCTCACGCCGCGCTTGGGCAGAAAGAAAAACTGCGCCGTTTCGTCAGCATCATGGCTGAAAGCCCCTACATCCAGAGCCAAGCCTGCGTCATCCTTTCGGCCAGCGCCGCCGACCCGGCCACGCTCACTTACATCAAGGAATCTTTCTGTAAATAACCATGCCAACCGTCCTCTTCTCCGCTCCTTACATGATTCCCTTCGTGGAACGTTTCCGCCCGGTCTTCGACCACTACGGCATCGAACTGATTCTGCCGGAAGTCCACGAGCGGCTCGAAGCCGCCGATATTCTCAAATATGCCGGTCAATTCGACGGCGCAATTTGCGGGGATGACCGCTATACATCTACCGTGCTGGAAGCCTGCTCCCCGCGCCTGAAGGTGGTCTCGAAGTGGGGCACCGGCGTGGATTCCATCGACGCACAAGCCTGCTCCCGTTTGGGAATAAAATTGGGCCGCACCCCCAACGCCTTCACCCTGCCGGTAGCGGATTCCGTTATGGGATACATGCTCGCCTTTGCGCGCCGCCAGCCCTGGATGGACAAAGCCATGAAATCCGGCGTGTGGAACAAAATCCCCGGCAAAGCCCTGCACGAACTGACTCTCGGCATCGTTGGCGTTGGGGCCATCGGCAAAGCCGTTGCCCGCCGCGCCCGCGCCTTTGGCATGACCCTGCTCGGCAACGACATTGTCGAAATCGACCATGTTTTCCTCGCCGAAACCGGAATCCGCATGACGAATCTCGAACATCTGCTCTCCAACTCCGATTTCATCTCCCTCAACTGCGACCTGAATCCCACCTCCCATCACCTCATCAACGCTCAAACCCTGTCCCGCGCCAAACCCGGCGCCATCCTCATCAACACCGCGCGCGGCCCGATTGCCGATGAACCTGCCCTGGTCGCCGCCCTGCAATCTGGCAAACTCGGCGGCGCGGCGCTGGATGTCTTCGCGTTCGAACCGCTCCCGCATGACAGTCCGCTGATGAAAATGGACAACGTCCTGCTCGCCCCGCACAACGCCAACTCCAGCCCCGCCGCCTGGGAGCGCGTCCACTGGAACACCATCAAGAATTTGCTGGACGGGCTGGGGCTGGATAGCAGCGATTTGGACAAATTCCGTCATTCGTAACTCGATATTCGATACTCGGAACTCGATACTCGAAGTTCGTAACCCGTCCCCCGAATACCGAATATCGGATAACGAACCCCGAAAGGCAACCATGTCTTCTACCAAAACAGTCCTCATCACCGGCGTCGGCGGCGGGATTGGCCGCGCCACGCTGGAGCACTTCGTTCAAAAAGGCTGGCGCGTCATCGGCGTCGATAGGTTCTCCATCAACGGCGATTTTCCCGCCAGCGGACATTTCATTCAGGCCGATATTTCCTACCCTGCCAGCGCCGAATTGATTTTCGAGCAGGCGCGCGCTTTCAGCCCGACTCTCGATGCGCTCGTCAACAACGCCGCCGTGCAGGTCGCCAAGCCGCTGGTCGAAACCACTGTCGAAGAATGGGACGCCGTGATGGCTTCCAACCTGCGCCCGGTTTTCCTGTTTGCCAAACTGGCCTACCCGTTGTTCAAGGCGGCGGGCGGCGGCGCGATTGTCAACGTTTCCTCCGTCCATGCCGTGCAGACCTCCGCCAACATCGCCGCTTACGCCGCCAGCAAGGGCGGGATTTTGGCCCTGACGCGCGCCATGGCCATCGAATTTGCGCCCGATAACATCCGCGTCAACGCCATCCTGCCCGGCGCGGTTGATACGCCCATGCTGCGCGCCGGTCTCAATCGCGGGCATGTCGGTCACGGCGACCTGCAAAGCCGCCTCGATAACCTGGCCCGCAAAACCGTCAATGGGCGCGTCGGCCAGCCCGCCGAAATTGCCAGCGCCATCTATTTCCTGGCTGATAACGCCCAATCCTCCTTCATGACCGGCCAGGCGCTGATTGTGGATGGGGGCGCAACGGCGAGATTAAGTACGGAATAGGAAACATTATGCCCAGAACGAATACAAAATTCAATGATGCGAAGAACGCCAAGAGGGTTAAATCCTTAAAGCGAGGATTGATAATCTCTATCGTGTCCATGGTCGTTGCCCTGATACTCATCGCATTACTTGGAGAGGCTTTCTGGCCTGCTTCGTTGTTGTTTTTGCGGCCCTTACTGATTGCAATTCTCGCTTTTCTTGTGATTTTCCTGTCCCTGATGTCCCCGGTAATTATTTCTTTTACAAAAGACCCTCGTCCTCTCTCTGGGCCAGGAAACCATCCGGGACTTCCTAAAATGTAGTGACAGCCAATATGAAAGTTATCAAGTCATCTTCCATCTACCCCCTCCTCCGCGATACCTACATCGCCCTACGCGACCTGCCGCAACTGCCCGCCGCCTATCTCCACCCCTGGCGGCGGACTTCCATCGAGCGGCTGGCCTCGCTCAAGGACATCCATCAAGGGAAACGCGCCTTCATCATCGGTAATGGCCCCAGCCTGAAAAACACCGACATGTCGAAACTCAGGGGCGAAATCACCTTTGGAATGAACCGCCTCTACCTGATGTTTCCCGAACTCGGATTCAGCACCACCTACCTGAACGTGGTCAACGACCTCGTCATCGAACAAACCGCCAGTGACCTGGCCGCCCTCGACATCCCCAAATTCCTCACCTGGCGCTCGCGCCGCTACTTCCAAGACCTCCAATTTTCAGCATCCAACCTCCCGACCTTTCTCTATACGGCCTATGACTCGCCCAGTTTCTCCCGCGATGTGCGCTGGCGAGTCTGGGAGGGCGCCACAGTCACCTACGTCACCATGCAGTTGGCCTTCCACATGGGCGTCAGCGAAGCCATATTGATTGGCGTCGACCACAACTACGAAACCAAAGGCAAACCCAACACCACCATCACCTCCGCTGGTGACGACCCCAATCATTTCAATCCTTCTTACTTCGGCAAGGGCTTCCGCTGGCAACTGCCAGACCTCGAAACCTCCGAAATCGCCTACCGCATAGCGCGCAAAGCCTACGAGCAGGCTGGACGCCGCATCGTCGACGCCACCGTCGGGGGAAAACTGACCATCTTCGAGAAAGTGGACTACAACTCCCTGTTCTGACTTTTGACTCCTGCCTTGCGCCGCTCTTCTTTTTATCCTGCCCTCGCCAAACTGGCCTTTCCATCCCTTGTCGCGCTGACCTTCGCCCTCGGGTTGTTCCTGCGTCTCGCCGACCTCGCCAACCCCCCGCTCGACTTCCACCCCACCCGCCAGTTTTTCGGGGCCATTCGCGCCCGCGCCATCTACCAGCAGACCGCGCCGGATATCCCCGCATGGCAGCGCGACCTTTCAGCGCGTTTCATCGCCCGCGAAGCCCAACTCGAGCCGCTCCTCCTCGAAAACATGGCCGCCTTCCTTTATCGCTGGACGGGTGAAAACCCGGCAGTGCCGCGCGCCCTTTCGGGCTGTTTCTGGCTCCTGGGTGGATTCTTTCTCTTCCAACTGACGCGCAACCTCATGGTTGTCGAGCAAAGCCGAGACACCGAATCACGTCATGCTGCCCTGGCGGCCCTGCTCTTTTACCTGTTCCTGCCTTACTCAGTCTCTGCCAGCCGCTCTTTCCAGCCCGACCCGCTTATGGTCTTGTTCCTGCTCGCCTTCTGGTGGGCCTTCGACCACTGGAGCCGCCGTCCTGCCGATTGGCGCTGGGCCATCTCAGCCGGTTTGCTGGGTGGGCTGGCGATTTACATCAAACTGACAGCTGTCTTTTTCGTAGTGGGCGGAGCCGTCGGGCTGCTGCTGGCGCATCAAATTCTCGTCCCTGCCCTCAAACGGCCCCAAACCTGGCTGCTGGTTGCGCTTGGAATCCTGCCCGGCGGCCTGTACGTTTACGATGGCCTGTTTGGACGCGGCTTCCTGGTCAACGAATTTGGCGGACGCACCATAATTTCCTTATGGTTTAATCCGATATTTTACCTGCGCTGGCTCGACAAACTCGACAACATCCTGCCGCTCTGGCTGCTTCCTCTGATGCTAGTGGGCCTGATGGTATTTACCAATCGCCCCACCTATCGCTTTTTGATGACCCTGTGGGCTGCCTACATCGTTTTTGGCCTGATTCAAACCCATCACATTGCCAGTCATGATTATTACAACCTGCCGATTATTCCTATCGCGGCCCTGGGCCTGGCCCCTCTTGGGCAAGCATTTACGGAACAAATCCTTGCCCGCGTCCGCGCCAACCGCGGCCGCGTGGAACTGTTTATCCTGATGGTCATTGCCCTTGTTCTTATCACCGTTCAGGACTACCTGACCCTCCGCCGCAGCGACAACCGCCCCCTCGCCCAAATGTATGCCGAAATTGGCGAAACCCTCCAGCGCCAACCCGGCGTCATCGCCCTGACCCAAGACTACGGCTATCCCTTGTTCTACTACGGCTGGCAAAACACCAGCCTATGGAATCAACCATCCCCTGAAACCTTCGAGCAGGCCTTCGAAAGCCAAACCCGTGAAAAAGCCTATTTTCTCATCACCGGCTTGGACGAACTCGCCCGCCAACCCCAACTCAGCGAGAAACTCAACGAGTACAATATCCTGGCGCAAAAACCCGGCTATATCCTCTATGACTTGAAAACCCCGCGCCCGTAATTCGGTTATCCAGTTATCCAGTTATCCAGTTATCCAGTTATCCAGTTTTTCGGTTTCCCTGTTTCACGGTTTTCTGCTTCTCCGTTTCATCCGCTGTCTCCTCCGCTTCTCCGCTTCATCC
>DAOUAZ010000146.1:0-4768 GCA_034432975.1 Anaerolineales bacterium
AAAAGCCCAATCTCGATTTCATCCGGCGCTACGGGCTGGGCTGGGTGGCGCTCGAAAAACTGGGACAGCGCACTCTGCTGGAGAGCCTGGCCCGCCAGCCGGAGCAGCTGCAAGCCGCGCGCGAATCGGTGCAGCGCTACCGGGACTGGAATACTCAGGCCGTGAGCCAGATTCCGGGGCTGGTGGAGGGGCTGTTGGAGTGACGTGACTGTTCCAAATTCGGTAAAAGTCAGGAGAAGGGAGAGGAAAGCATGAATCTGCGAAAGCAGAGGGGTTGATTACGCCATCAAAGCGGTGAGGTTCAGTCCTCGGGTCAAGTGATTGCCAGCATGAGCGATCAAACTGCTGACGTTGAGGGCAGATTGCTCACGCTTGTAATCACGCACACTTGCACCGTACTGCGTTTGGTGCAGTGCGGGTGGAACGATAGCGTTCCTTGCCCCACCATCCAATGCTGCGTTCACAGGCGTTGTCAGGGATTGTAAATAATCTGTAAGGTCGCGTATAATAGCGGGAAATACCTGCAACGTATTGTTTTTTTACTGTGGAAGCGATGACCTGCACCCCTAATTCTGGTCGCTTTGCCTTGTGAAGGCAAACGGATGCAGCGAGCGAGTAGCGAAACCGGCCCATGCTGGTTTCGTTTTATTATTTTCCAGCACAAACTTCACACGGCATTGCAAGGCGGAGGAGAACATGAAACGGATTTCGATAGTCCCTGTTCGTGAATTAATGCTGGTCGTGATAATTTCCCTGCGGGTGTCCATGTTTGGCCCTTTGCCCGCCAGGGCGGCGGCTGCCGGGTATTCGGAGTTTTACATTCCGGGCAGCACCGACCAGTTGTTCCGAATATTGCAAGATATCGATAACAGCCCGGAACTCGGCAATGCCTTTGGGGTCGGAACCTGCGCGACAGGGATTGTCCCTGGCGGCGGGGTGGGCGGCTGCAATTATATGCACAACGTTGTCACAGTTTCGGTCACCGCCGATGGCACAACGATTTACTACGACCACTGGGAGAATGGCTACAGCACGGCCAACGCAGGAGATGAAGTCTATCTTGCAAACCAGGGCAACGTGCTGGTCTTTGAATCTGCCAATATCCAGGTTCCGCGCTCGGCAGGGAATACCTGCGTGAGTACGAACCCGAACGGGGCCTCGACCGCCTGCTATGATGGGCGCGACCGCATCTACGTTGCAGGCGGCGCGGTGGCGGTGGCCCAGGCCTTCTGGCCCGAAGCAACCGCCACCGTCTACGCCAACGCCTGGGAGGTTTACCCTGTCAAGCCGTACCAGACCAGTTACACCATCCCGGTTGGCGAGGATTTGTTTACCAACCTGGGCTATGCCGATTTCCAGAATGTGTATGTCATCGTCATGGCCGCTGCCGATGGCACCAATGTCCAAATCAATGACCCGCTCACGCCTGGGGTGGACGTGACTGTCACCTTGAATCGTGGACAGGTATCTGAATTATTCCACATCAACGATGGCACAACCGTCACGGCTACCAACCCGGTCCAGGTGCAGTTTATGGTCGGACAGTTCAACACGGGCATTGCCTCAGACAGCCGCAGTTACACGGCGGTTCCCGATGGATTATGGCATTGGGCCTATTACAGCCCGGTGCCGGGGGGCGGAACGACCTCCGATACCGATATTTATGTCTATAACCCCACCGGCGGCGCGTTGAGCATCAATTACCAGGACAGCGCCGGGACAGGCACGTTCAGCGTTCCGGCCGGCGCAACCCGTAGTTATTCTGAACTGACCGGTCGTTACGTCCCCTTCAATTCAGCCGTCTATCTCGCCGCCGCAGACGGGATAACCCGATTCTGGGCGATTGGCTCCTACGACGCCGAAAACGCGGACTACAACTACGGCTTTACACTGGTCCCGGCCAACCTGCTGGCCAATGATTACTACGTCGGCTGGGCGCCTGGTTCGACCAATTTATCGGCAAATGGTTCACCTGTTTTTGTCACGCCGACCCAGGACAATACCACCATCTTCGTCGATTACGGCCCAGCGGACGGGGTGGTCGATGCCACCTTTGTTGCGAACCGCCTCCAGGTGTTGAAATTGCGCGACCCCGATCATGACAATACTGGTATGCGCGTCTGGGGCGCAGGCCGGTTTGCAATCACCTGGGGCGAGGATAGCCAGTTCGCGGCAGTCGGGAATCCCTTCATCGATGCGGGATACACCATCCTGCCGCTCGATTCCAGTTGGATGAACGTTGTCCTTTCTCTCGATAAAACCGTCACCCCGCCGGTTATCCCTGCTGAGATTGGGCAGGTGGTCACATTCCGGCTGGTGGTCGAGAGCAGCCAGCCGCTCGACCCGGCCAACGTATTCGATGACATGCCCAGCGGTTGGGCCTATGTCCCGTTGAGTACGGTCATTACCCTGCCGGGGGGCGTGGTCGTCAGCGGGCCTTCTGTCGAACCGGTCATCACCGGCCAGCGCCTGACATGGAACGATGTCTCGCCCGGCGGGTTGATTCCGGGACAGCCCCTGATAATTGAATTCCAATCGGTTACGACTGCCATCCCCGATGCCGGTTATATCATCAACAACGCCTCGGTTTCGGGCTTCCTGGGAACAGAAGTGTTTACTGCAACCGACACCGCCGCTGTCCAGCTTTCTGAGCTGCTGCTCGAAAAAACATCCAACACGAATGGCGTCGTTCTGCCCGGCGAAACGATTCAATACACGCTGACCGTCACCAACAGCGGGGAAGCCCCGCACACCAACCTGGTCATCACCGACCCGCTTCCCGCCGGGACGACCTACGTTCCCGGCAGCACGCAGGTGATTGCGCCTTCTCTTAACGGCATGGTGGGTGATGCATTCGATGCGATTGCTTTCGATGGAAACCAGGATAGCAACGGCGCGGCAGTCCCCAACTGGGTTGGCGATTGGAACGAAATTGGAGAAGCCGATGGCGCGGGGGCAGGCAATGCGCAGGTGTTGGCTGACCTGGGAGAACCCCGGCTGCGCATCCAGGGCGCGAACAATGGCGTCTTCCGCGATGTGGACTTGCAGGGCTGCGCTTCTGCCTATTTGAGTCTGACCTATCGCCGGGCCGTGGTCAATGCCGCCGCCGACTTCGTCCGCCTGGGGATTGGGACAGGCGGTAACGTCACCGATACCCTGTTCGACTTCGCCGGGCCAACGGTGGATGCCGCCTACCAGGTGTATACGACCAATATCACCAACTGGATAGACGCCCAGGCGCGAATCCGTCTGCTTGCTTCTCCCACCCTCGGCGCGGCGGAGAATATTTTCTTCGACGACGTCCGCATCGATTGCTATAACACGACCCTCCGTCCCGGCGGCGCGCCGCCCAACCTGGTGACGGCGGCGGATGGCTGCAACCTGCTCTCAGGCCAGCAGATGACCATCTCATACCAGGTCGTGCTGAACGACCCCGTTCCGCCAGGGCAAACCGAAGTGGTCAACGTGGCCCATGCCACCAGCGACCAGCAGACCGACCCCCTGCAAGATACCACCACCGACCGAATTGGCGGCCTGCTCGACCCGCCGTTTGGCATCAAGGTCTTCGACGACAGCGGTTTGCCCCTGCTGCAATGGACGGTTGCCTGGATCAATGACGCCAATACCGTGCCGGTCTCGGCATTTTCCAGCGACCCCATCCCGGAAGGCACGGCCTTCTCGGCCAGCGGCGCGCCCAGTGGATTCCCTGTGCCAGTTGGCGCGCCACCCGGTTCGACCAATGTGGGCGTCACCTGCCAGCCTGACCCCGCCTCCACCACAACCAGCACGAGCCTGTGCTACTACGAAGGGCCGACAACGACCTATCCGCGCGGGCGCATCCTCTGGCAGGGCATCCTGGGGCCGGATTTTGGGCTGCGGGATGTGAATGCGGCCCAAAATGAAATCTCGATTACGTTCCGGGTGGCGGTCGATGCCGCCGTGACGCGCGTCTTCAACCGCGCCACCATCGACATCGACCAAAACAACGATAGCGATTTCGACGACCCGGGTGAACAGGAAGTTGCCGACGCATCTTCGGAGTGGCAGTCTTCCTCCAACCCCGGCGACCCGCCCCGGCCATCGCCCACTCCTTCTCCGGCATCTTCCGCGCTCCTGATTCCTGTGACCGGCTTTTCTCCAGGACGCGAGACGAAACTCCCCATCCAGCCTGACCGCCTGGCGTATTCCGCGCAATCTGACCTGAACCTGTCCATTCCATCCCTGAAAGTGAAACTGCCCATCGTCGGCGTCCCGTTTGTCGATGGCGGCTGGGATGTCACCTGGCTGGGCAATTCGGCCGGCTACCTGCACGGCACGGCCTTCCCCACCTGGAAAGGCAACAGCGTCCTCACCGCCCATGTCTACGACTCCAACGGACTTCCGGGGCCCTTTGCCAGCCTGGGAACCCTGAAATGGGGCGACAAAATCCAGGTGGAAGCCTACGGGCAGGTCTACACCTACGAAGTCCGCGCCGTCTACACCGTCCGGCCCTGGAACCAGCGTCCGTTTACCCACAAAAAAGAAGCCTGGCTGACCCTCATCACCTGCAAGGAATACGACATTCGCACCGACACCTACCGAATGCGAACCATCGTCCAGGCGGTGCTGGTTTCGGTTTCGGGACAAAAGTAAACCTGAAAAACGAACGTCCCGAAGGTTCCCAAACCTTCGGGACGTTTTACCACTCCGTTTTTCCGCTCCGCTTCATCCGTTGTCCACTCCGTTTCTCCGCTTCATCCGTTGTACACTCCGTTTCTCCGCTTCATCC
>DAOUAZ010000147.1:0-4103 GCA_034432975.1 Anaerolineales bacterium
ATGTGGCCATTGCCACCATTCTCCTGCTTGGTTTGGTGCTATACAACCCTCGCCTGATGCTCCAGGATTACCCGCCCGCCATCAAGAAAACAGAGACCGAAAAGCGGCAAAGCACCCTGCTGGGACTGCCTTTCCTCCTGACGATTCTGGTTCTGCCGTTTATCTTTGCGTTCCGACTGACAGAGACTTCGTTCCCGGCACTGTTTGCCTACGCCTGGCGTATTTTTTATAAAAGGAGTGTTTTATGCCCATACCAACCTGGCTGATTGCCATCCTCCTTCTCGGATTGGTTGGTCTGTTCCTCCCCACTTACGGCGGCCTGGCCCGCCTGGCGGCTTGGCGCGAAACCCGTCAGCGCGAACTGGTGGAGGATGCGCTCAAGCACCTGCTCGACCGCGAGCAGGAGGGGCGTCATGCCACCCCGCAATCACTGGCCGGGACGTTGAACATCTCCCCGGCGCGGACGATGAAACTCATCGCGCAGGTTGAGTCACAAAACCTGGTCGAATCGCGCGGGAACGAAGTCCACCTGACATCCGAAGGCGAACGCTGGGCGCTGCATGTCGTCCGCGCACACCGCTTATGGGAACGCTACCTGGCCGACGAGGTGCGCATGCCGCTGAAGAAAATCCACGGCGAGGCGCACAAACGCGAACACCAACTTTCCGAGGCCGAACTTGACGCGCTGGATGCGGCGATGGGACACCCAACCCGCGACCCTCACGGCGACCCCATCCCCAATCGGGAGGGAAAAATTCCCAGCCAGCCGGCGGTTCCTTTAACGTCCTGGCAAGCTGAGGGGCCGGTCCGCATCCTGCACATTGAGGACGAACCCGCCCTGGCGTATGAACAAATCCTGGCGGCAGGTCTGCGCCTGGGACAGGTCATCCGCCTGATTGAAAAAACCCCGGCGCGTTACGTGCTTTCGGATGGAGAAAATGAATACCGGTTGGCTCCTTCGGTGGCCGCCAATGTAAATGTGGCCCCTCTGCCCGAGGCCGAGATGGCGCTGAAGGGCGCGCTGCCGCTCCACGCGCTGGCAGATACCCAAAAGGGCGAGATTCTCTTGCTCGATGAAGGCGTGCAGGGTTTCACCCGCCGCCGCTTCCTCGATTTGGGGCTGACCCCCGGTACGCTGATTACCCCCGAACTGCAAAATTTCTTTGGCGACCCGCGCGCCTACCGCGTGCGCGGCACGCTGATTGCGCTGCGCAAAGACCAGGCGGCACAGATTTGGGTCAAACCAGTTTAAAGTATCAGGCGTGCCGGTTTCAGGTGTCAGGATGCTGTTCACCACCCAAACCTGACACCTGGCACTTGACACCTGACACCCAAAAGGAACCACCATGACTAAAAAAATAACTTTACCTACCGAAAACTGCGAAACCTGCCCGGCTTACACCCAACTGGAACAGATGGGCATCAAAATCGACAACTTCGACCGTGTCATCGCATTGGCGGGCAACCCCAACACAGGCAAAAGCACCCTGTTCAACGCGCTGACCGGTCTCAAACAACACACCGGCAATTGGCCCGGCAAAACTGTCACCCGCGCCGAGGGCGGCTACCAGTTCAACGGCATCCGCTACAAACTGGTGGATTTGCCCGGCACCTACTCGCTGCTTTCCGCTTCGCAGGATGAGGAAGTGGCGCGCGATTTCATCCTGTTCGGCCAGCCGGATACAACCATCGTCGTCACCGACGCCACCGCGCTGGAGCGCAACCTGAACCTGGTGATGCAGGTGCTCGAAATCACCGATAAAGTCGTCGTGGCGGTCAACCTGATGGACGAAGCCCGCCGCAAAGGGCTGGAGGTCGATACCCGCAGCCTGGCGCGCGACCTGGGCGTCCCAGCCATCCCGGTCACCGCCCGCACCGGCGAGGGGATTTCGACCCTGCTGCAAACGGTCGCCGGGGTGGTGGACGGTTCTATCCTGACCACGCCCAAACGGGTCGAGGGGACATCCGAATTCCAGCACGCCGTCAACGAGCTTGCCCCGCTGATTGAGGAACTTGTGCCTGGCATTCCCAATGCCCGCTGGCTGGCCATCCGTCTGCTGGATGGCGATGCGCGGGTGCAAAAAGCCATCGAAAGCGGTGAACTTCCTGAACTGATGGCCCGCCAACGCCGCGCCGAAGTGCAGTTCAGCCGCAAGATGGCGGTCGAAGGACGGCAGTAACCAGTTGCCCAGTTCTCCAGTTACCCGGTTTAGAAAAATTGGATAACTGGAGAACCGTCACACCGGAGAATTTTATGGAATCAACCGACATTTTACAAAAAGCCGAAACCCTGCGCGCCGGTCTCTCCACCGGTTTCCGCGACGAAATCGTCAAATCGCTTTACGCCGATGCAGAAACCATCGCCAAACGCGCCGTCACGCCTGCCCTGGCGGGCGGTGCCGGGGAAACCGCCGCCGGCAAAAAATACGACCTCGACCAAAAAGTCGACCGGCTGGTGACTTCACCGGTCTTTGGCCTGCCCATCATGCTGGCCCTGCTGGCAGTCATCATCTGGCTGACCGTCTCGGGCGCAAATGTCGTCTCGGATGCAATTGCCGTCGTCCTGTTTTGGGTCGGCGACCAGGGCGTGGCGCTGTTCAAGGCCCTCAACCTGCCCTGGTGGCTGACCGGCTTCCTCTGGGACGGCGTCTATCGCGGACTGGCCTGGGTCGTTTCGGTCATGCTCCCGCCGATGATGATTTTCTTTCCGGCCTTCACCATCCTCGAAGACCTCGGCTACCTGCCGCGCGTGGCCTTCAATCTCGACTGGCTGTATCGCAAAAGCGGAGCACACGGCAAACAAGCATTGACGATGGCGATGGGCTTTGGCTGCAACGCCGCCGGGGTCGTCTCCACCCGCATCATCGATTCACCCCGTGAGCGGCTGATTGCCATCCTGACCAACAACTTTGTCCCGTGCAATGGGCGTTTTCCGACCCTGATTATGCTGGCCACGGTCTTTGTCGCCGCCGGGTTCAACGGGTTCACCTCGTCCATCATCGCCGCTGGAACTGTGGTCGGCGTGGTGATGATTGGCATCGCCTTCACACTGTTCATGTCGTGGCTGTTGACCAAAACCGTGCTGAAAGGCGAAGCCTCCGCTTTTACGCTGGAACTGCCCCCTTATCGCGTCCCCAACGTTGGGCGGATTCTCTACACCTCGCTGATTGACCGCACCCTGTTCGTTTTGTGGCGCGCCATGCAGACTGCCGCCCCCGCCGGAGCCGTTATCTGGATTTTAGCCAACATCCCGTTTGGCGATTCCAACCTGGCCCGCGCCATCGCAGACTGGCTGAATCCGTTCGGCCTGCTACTCGGCCTGGACGGAGTCATCCTTTTGGCCTACATCATCGCCATCCCGGCCAACGAAATCGTCGTCCCAACCATGATGATGGTCTACCTGGGCGCGGGCATGATGATTGACGGCCCCACCACCAACGAGGCCATCCGCTCGCTGCTGGTGAACGGCCACGGCTGGACGATGTTAACCGCCGTCAACCTGATGCTGTTCGCGCTGCTGCATAATCCCTGCGCGACGACCATCATCACTATTTACAAAGAGACAAAATCCTATAAATGGGCTGCAATGAGCGTAGTCATCACCCTCGGAATAGCCTTCCTGGTCACGTTCCTGATGGCAACTTTCACCCGGCTCATGGGCTGGGCCTAAATTTCGACAACTCCTGTAACCCCCAAAAAGAAAGAGCGACCATGCCTGGCAACCCGTCCAGTCTCCCAGAATCCGTCACCGATGTTCTCATCATCACCCACGCCATGCTCTCCGGCGCGGCCATCCTTACCCCCATCCCTTTTGTGGACGACCTCATCGTTTCCATCGTCAGGCAAAACCTGGTCAGGTTATTGGCAAAATATCACGGGGTAGAGATTTCCCCGCAGGAGGTTCGATTGCTGTCGAGCCTCGAACCATCCAACGGCTGCTGGCAGGGGTTGCTAACCATCCTGAAATATCCGTTCAAAATCGTGCGTCAGTTCATCCGCGTGCTGGAAGTCAAGAAAAGCATCGAGACGGCCACCCATACCTATTACAGCGGCATCCTGCTCAATGAAGTCCTGCGCAACGGCTGGTATCAACAAGAAAGGTT
>DAOUAZ010000148.1:0-10108 GCA_034432975.1 Anaerolineales bacterium
GTAGATGACGCCGCCTTTCCCGACCTCGAACACGTCCTCGCCGATGCCAATGCGCGCTGTGCCGCCCAGCACATACTGTTCGTGTTCCACCGTGTTGGTATGACGCGGCATCCCGCCGCCCGGCTCCATCACAAAGCGGCGCATGGCAAAGTTCGGGCCTTCCTGGGCTGAAATCAACACCTGCCGGGTCGTTTTGACCCCGCTGGGAACGATGGTCACTTCCACGTCATTCGTATTCTTGACAGACATGTTTCCTCCTGGCTGTTGGGAAAAAACGTCCTGAAGCGTGATCCCGTTAATTTTACCAACTCCTGGCCTGTAAAACTACCCGCGTATTGTCACTGTCCCGGACTGCACCTGCCAGAGCGTGGATACCTGCACAAATTCGGGCGTGAAAAAATGCTCGTCGGTGGTGGTGAGCAGGGCCTGGTCGGGGTCGGAGAGCGTGGTAAGCAAATCGGCGCGGCGCTCCCCGTCGAGTTCGGCCATCACTTCATCGAGCAGCACAACCGGCCATTCGCCGGTTTTCTCTTTCATCCAGGCGACTTCCGCCAGTTTCAGGGATAGAAGCGTGGTGCGCATCTGCCCGCGCGAGCCGTAAGTTCCCAGGTCGACTTTCCCCGCGAGAAAGCGCAAATCGTCGCGGTGCGGGCCGATGGTGGTGAGGCCGCGTTGGATTTCTTCGGCGCGCAGCCTCCGCAGGGCTTCGGAGAATCCCTTCTTAATGGCGGACAGGTCACAGCTGGAGCGGTCGACGGCTACATCGAGGTTGAGAGTTCGCTGCCCATTGCCAGGAGAAAGCGGGTCGAAGGCCGGGACATAGGCCAGGCGCAGCACTTCCTGGCCGCGAGTCAGGGCCAGGTGGGTGCGTTTGGCAAGTTTTTCCAACTCCTGGATGGCCTGGATGCGCCACAGGATGATTTGCGCGCCTGTTTCCACCAGGCCGGCGTCCCAGAAATCGAGCTGCGCCTGGTCGCCGCCGCGTTCGGCCAGAATCTTGAGCAAGGCGTTACGCTGCTCGAGGGTTTTCTGGTATTCGCTCAGGGCTTTTGCGTAGCCAGGGATGATTTGCGCCAGGGACAGGTTCAGGATGCGGCGGCGCTCCTCGGGGCCGCCTTCCAGCACCTGCGACATGCGCGGGACGTAAAGCGCGGCGTTGAAGATGCCGATGACCTCGCCGACCGGGCGTTTGACGCCATCGAGCAGAACTTCTTTGCGGGCGCGCTGCCCGTTCTGCATGCCGACCGGTTCGACGATGATGCGCGCCTCGATGCGGTGGGAACGTCCCTGGCGGGCGAAATCGGCCACGATGCGCGCGACAGCCATCTTGGAGGGGCCGCCGGCGGCGACGAAGTTGACCATCTGTCGATCAGCGTGCGCTTGAAAGGAGGAAAACGTGGCGAGGAAGTAAACGGCTTCCAGCACGCTGGTTTTGCCCTGGGCGTTGCTCCCCACCAGCAAAACAGCCCGCCGTGGAACATCCAGGTCCAGGCGGGCAAAATTGCGAAAATTGGTGAGGGAGAGATGGGTGAGGTGCATCTCAGACGTTATCTTCCACCGGGCCTTCGGGTTTCCAGATTTTGGCGGCGAGGTCGGTGAACAGGACTCCGTTCAAGTGGTCGATTTCGTGCTGGAAGATGCGCGCCGTCCAGTCTTTGAGTTTGAGGGTGACGGGCTGCCCACGCCGGTTCTGTCCCTTGACTGTGACTGCCTCGAAGCGTTCCACCTCGCCCAGGTAGCCGGGGATGGAGAGGCAGCCCTCGGCTCCGGTCACGGTTTCAGGCGAGGCGCGGGTGATTTCAGGGTTGACGACCACGTACAGGCGTTTGGGAGCCGCTTCAGCGTCCTCCCGTTCCTCGTCTTCTTCCTTCTCGAAGTATTCCACAACGATGATTTGTTCCAACACGCCGATTTGCGGCGCGGCCAGCCCGACGCCGGGGGCTTCGCGCATGGTTTCGACCATGTCGTCGATCAACGTTTGCAGTTTATCGTCGAATTTTGTCACTTTCTGTGCTTTGCGGCGCAGCACCGGGTCTGGAACGGTTACGATTTCACGAATTGCCATGGCTTTCTTTTACCTTTACAAAGTTTTACTGATAACGTGCTGCCCGATTTTACCCCAAATCGCCGTTGCGGGCTTGCCTGCGCTCTTCTTCGATTTCTTCGATTGTTTTGTGGTAATAGGCCAGCCATTCGGCCATGCGTTCGCGTTCGCCAGAAGTTTCGGCTTCTTTTTTCTTGACCAATCTGACTTGCAGGCGGCGAACGATGTCCTGCTGAACGGTGGGCGGGTCGGCCACATCTTCGAAGTCGAAATTCGAGCCGCCGACCGAAATGTAGACCGTCCCATAGTTGAACAACACCTCGATGATGTCATTACGCCGGTATTCGGTGCTGAGAATCCCGTCGAGCGGGGCGGCTTTGCGGTCTTCCACGCCAAAGGGCTTTTTGTATACGTCGATAATCTGGTCGGGCGTTACCTGGTAAACGTCATTCTTCCAGTCTTCATAGCCATAGAACCACCACAGCGCCAGCCCCATGAGTATCGTGAACAGGATGAAAATCAGCCAGGCGGGCATGGGGCCAAGCAGGAAGAGGCAGGCAATCAACGCCGCCAATACCAACAGCATCCCCCCGGTTTGAGGAAATGTATCGCGGAGAAGCACGAGCCAGTGTTTGTGATAAGTGACTGTTCCACCGTCTTCCTGGCGAAGTGGGAACAACTTATCCCACAACGTTTTGACGTTGCCTTGCGGCACAGGCGGGATAGGCTTGGGCATGGGCGGCGGAGGGGGCAAATCGCGCTTTGGCGCGCCCAATTTGACGCGGATGCTGTTTTTAATGCTTTCTTCATCCATCTTGCGGGTGATTTGCTTGGTGCGGTTCCAGTATTCTTCTATCATGGCTGCCGCCTGCAATGGATGGCGCACATAGGTCATACGGATTTGCCCAACAAAGGTGCGCACGATGACCGTGCCGTAATCGAACAGTTGGCGGCCCCAATAATCGGATTCGGTATTGACCGATAGGATGGTGCTCATGGGCGTTTCCTGGCGATTGTCGTACAGGCCAATCACTTTTTCGAGGTACACCACGCGCTGGTTGGTTACGATGTAGAAATCATTGCCCCAATCCAGGTATAACCAGACAGCCCATGCCGCCACAATTACGAGCAAAAAACCCCCCAGTCCCGCGCCCGCCAGGCCAAGCGGCAGCCCAGACGTGGAGTCTTCCAGAGTTAAGCCTAGCCCCAGGAAACCCAACGCAAAGAGCAGACCCACCAAGGGCCAGGCCAGCAAACGAAGCAGGACAACGTAATGCTTGCGCGCCAGGAAATAGATAACTTCATTTTCCGCCAGCCAGGAAAAATTGAGTTCGCTTGCCAGTTGACGGCTGTCCATCATCAAGTCGAAGTTGTTCCACAGGTTGGGCATCCGGTTCAATAGTTTTTTGAACTCGGTGCGGTATAGAATCAGCAAGATGGTATCCGACTCGGTCCTGGCGGTTGCATTGCGGATGCCTCCCTTGAGCAGGCCACGCTCGCCAAAATAATCTCCCGGGAAGAGGGTTGCCACGTTCACGCTGCGGTCTTTCGCGCGGCGGGTCAGGCGAATCCGGCCCCTGTAAATCATATAAAACGAATCGGCTGGGCTGCCTTCAGAAAAGACCATCTCCTCTGCGGCATACGTATTCTCTTTCATGATTTCCGCCACCGCAGCCAGGTCTTTGTCGCTCACTCCCCGGAACAAGTGCGACTCTTTGAGAAAAGCAACGCGGGCAGAAATATCAGGCATAACTTGATTCTAGCATTAAAATCGGCAGTCACGAACGACTGGCGCAAAGCCGTCGGATGGATAAACCTTAAAAGTTTACGTCGAAAGCGCGAATTTTGTAAACGCTTACAAGAAGCGCTTGACTTTTGCAAAAATAGGTGATATTATCTTTTTGTAAGCGCTTACAATCAGGGTATCGCGTGATATTGTAAACGCTTACACACGCGGAGGTGTGAATGTCCAGTGCTGACATGCAGGCTGCCGGGAAAGTGACCATTTTCGACGTCGCAGAAGCGTCGGGCGTTTCGTATGGCACAGTCTCGCGCGTCATCAACAACGACCCGCATGTGCGCGCTGCCACTCGCGCCCGCGTCATGGATGCCATCCAGCGCTTGGGATATGTCATCAACCGCCAGGCGCAGAACCTTGCGCGCGGGCAGACGCATGTAATTGGCGTGCTGGTTCCTGAATTGGGCAACGGCTACATCGGGGAAATCATGCGCGGAATCGATGGCGAACTCGACCAGGCCGGATACGACCTGATGCTGTTCACCACTCATCGCCGCGCCGCCAAAGAGGCAAATTATGTTGCTTCGCTGGTGCAGGGTGTTGTAGAAGGTTTGTTGCTCGTCCTGCCGCGCAACCCGGCGGATTATCTGGGCGTGCTCAGCTCTCGAAAATTTCCGCACGTTTTGATTGACCACCAGGGCGTGGACACCCACAGCCCAGCGGTGGGCGCGACCAACTGGCAGGGCGGGTTTGTTGCCACCGAATATCTTGTTAGCCTGGGACATCAACGAATTGGATTTATCACCGGCTCGATGGACCTGGGGTGTTCGCAAGACCGCCTGGAAGGTTATAAGGCTGCGCTGCGCGCGCATCATCTCCCCATTCACGCAGATTTAATTTACGAAGGTGCTTTTTCCCAGAGCTCAGGTTTGGCAGCCGCGAATGCGCTGCTCGATTTGCCTGAGCCGCCTTCGGCCATTTTTGCATCCAACGATATGATGGCAATGGGCGCGATGGATGCCATTCGACATCGCGGCTTGCGCATTCCAGATGATGTTTCCATCGTCGGTTTCGATAACATTCCCCAGTCGGCAATGGTATTTCCTCAACTCACAACCATCCAACAGCCGCTGGAGCAGATGGGCCGGGTTGCCACCCAGATGTTGCTGGATACCCTTAAAGACCCTGCGGAACGACATACCCGGATTGAACTTCCCACCGAATTGATCGTGCGTAACTCAGCAGAGCCATATAAAAACAGGGTTGGCTAGCCGGTCGAGCATCCCAACCCTGTTTGCGTGGAATCCCTAACAGAACATTAGAAAGGAGACCCCAACACCTCAGATTATACGACAATCGTACCAATCCCTGTCCACAACGTTTTGTTAGTCGATGTGAAATTCATTCAAAAGGAGAAGAAAATGTCTCGCAAGATTTCCACCTTATTGAGCATGATCCTTGTTGTGGCTTTCGCGCTGGCCGCCTGCGGCACACCGGCAGCCACCCAGGCCCCTGCCACGGACCAACCTGCCGCACCGGTCGCCACGAAGGCAGCCGATGCCCCGGCAGCGCCTGCGGCAGAGAACAAAGTCACCGTCACCTGGTGGCACATTTCTACTGCTGAAGACCACAAGGTGGTCTGGCAGAAACTGGCCGATGAATATATGGCCGCTCACCCGAATGTGACCATCGAAATTTCCGTTTTGGAAAATGAAGCCTTCAAGACCAAACTGACCACCGTCATGCAATCCGGCAACCCGCCTGACCTCTTCCAGAGCTGGGGCGGCGGCGTGATGAACGAATATGCCAATGCTGGCCTGCTGAAAGACATCACTGCTGACCTGGATGCCGATGGCGGCGCCTGGCGCAATACCTTCTCCCCTGGCGCGCTGGGCGTGTACTCGCTGGATGGCAAGAACTATGGCGTGCCGTGGGACATGGGCATGGTTGGTTTCTGGTATAACAAGGAACTCTTTGCGCAGGCCGGAATCGACGCGCCTCCTGCCACCTGGGATGAACTTCTCGACGCAGTCAAGGCCCTCAAAGCCGCCGGCATCACCCCGATTGCCCTGGGCGAAGGCGACAAATGGCCCGGACACTTCTGGTTTGGCTACCTCGCCACCCGCATCTGCGGCGCGGAAGGCTTCCAGAAAGCCGCTGCCCGCACCGGTTCCTTCACCGACCCCTGCTTCGTGGAAGCCGGCAAGAAACTTCTCGAGCTCAACGCGCTCGAACCCTTCCAGGAAGGTTACCTTGGCGCTACCTACGGCGACCAGGCGACCGCTGTTGGCAATGGCAAGGCAGCCATGGAACTGATGGGCCAGTGGGCTCCTGCCGTGCAGAAGGATAACAGCGAAGACAAGCAGGGCCTTGGCGATAAGTTGGGCTTCTTTGCCTTCCCGGCGGTTCCCGGTGGCGCGGGCGATGCGAATGACGCCTTCGGCGGCGGCAACGGCTTTGCTGTGGGCAAGAATGCCTCTCCTGAAGCGATTGACTTCCTCAAGTACCTGACCCGCGCCGAATCGCAGGTTCAGCTGGCTGAAATCAACGTCGCTATCCCGGTTGTCAAGGGCGGCGAAGCGGGCATGTCCGACCCGTTGATGATTATCCTCCAACAGACCCTGGCCAAGGCCAAGTACTTCCAGCTGTACTACGACCAGGCCCTGCCTCCGGCGGTTGGTTCCGTCGTGAACGACAGCATCCAGGGCGTTTTCGCTGGCACGTTGACGCCTGAACAGGCTATGCAGGCTATCGAAGATTCTGCTGCCCAGGAAATCAAGTAACACAAACATCCGGTAAATTGGGTGGGGATAGGTTCCCTCAAGACTCATCCCCTCCCAATTTTTACAGTTTCGACCCAGGGAGTTCCGATATGCAGTCACTACCCGCCATACCGAACATCTTCAAACTAAAGCCAGGGACGGGCATGCCGCGCAGGTTCCAAGATAACCTGATGATTTTCTTGTTCCTGTTACCCGCCATCGTCCTCTTCCTGCTCTTCGTTGTGTATCCCATTTTCCAGTCCATCTATTACAGCATGTTCAACTGGAAAGGATTCGGCCCGGCGGTGGACTTTGTCGGCCTGAATAATTTCAAGAACATCCTCAACGACAGGGTTTTCATGATTGCCCTGCGCAACGGGTTCTTGATTATCGCGTTGTCCCTTTTCGTTCAACTGCCCTTATCGCTGATGCTGGCGGTGCTGGTCGGGCGCGACCTGCCCGGGCGGGTCTTCTTCCGCACCATCTTTTTCCTGCCCTACGTTCTTTCCGAAGTGATTGCCGCCCTGATGTGGCTTTTCATCCTGAATCCCGACCCAGACCGGGGATTTATCAACGCTGTGATTGTCTTGTTTGGCGGTTCACCCCAGGCCTGGCTTGGCAATACCAACCTCGTCCTGATAGCCATCTTCGCGGCCCTGACCTGGAAATATTTTGGCTATCACATGCTGTTGTTCATGACCGGCTTGCAAAATATCCCCAGTGAAATCGAGGAAGCCGGGCGCGTCGATGGCGCAAACGCATTCCAGAACTTTTTCTTTATTACTTTACCCCTGCTTGCCAGCACCATTCGCACTTCGGTTTACATCTCCGTGCTTGGTTCGTTGCAGCAATTCATCATGGTCTGGATTATGAGCAAGGGCGGCCCGGTCAACGCCAGTGAAACCATGGCAACTTACATGTACCGCTTTGGGTTTGTCCGTTTCCAACTGGGGTACGGTTCCGCGGTCGCAATTTACATGTTCCTGATTTGCCTGATTTTCTCGCTTATTTATCTCCATTTCACGCGCAAGCCCGATTATCTCTCTGGGCTGGAAGGATAAAGCCATGCGAGCAACCCAAACCTACCGCCCATCCTGGAATGCAAGAAAATTCTTTCAACGGCTTATTCAATATTCCGTACTTGTAGCCGTTGTCGTGGTTGTCTTTGTCCCGATAATCATCCTGGTCTTCGGCGCATTGAAAACGCGCGGTGAATTGATGTCCAGCCCCTATAGCCTGCCCATTCCTCCACGCTGGGAAAATATTACATCCATCTTGACGACGCCGCGCTATTCTTTCTGGCCCATGCTGCGCAACAGCCTGATGGTTATGGCAGCAACCACGTCTGGCGTGGTCATCATTTGCAGCCTGGCAGCCTTTGTCTTCGCCCGCATGGAGTTTCGCTTGAAGGGAATTGCCTTCCAGCTGTTCACCCTGGGATTGATGTTCCCCATCAACATCGCCATCCTGCCGGTTTACTTTGTCCTGCGCCAGATGAACCTGATTGACAACCTGTGGGGTGTCATCATCGTGCAAACCGCCTTCCAACTCTCCGGCAACATCATGATTCTGCGCGGCTTTTTCGCCGCCATCCCCGCCGAATTGCAAGATGCCGCTTACATCGATGGCTGCACCGCTTTCGATTTCTTCTGGCGAATCCTGCTCCCGCTTGCCAGACCCGCCCTGGCCGCCGTCGCCGCTCTCACGATGATTATGAGCTGGAACGACCTGCTCGTGCCGCTGGTGGTCATCAATAGTGATAAACTCTGGCCCTTGCCGCTCGGTACCATGCAATTCCAGGGTCAGTATGGGCAAGACCTTGCTCTCGTTTCGGCCTTTGTGGCGCTCTCGGCCCTGCCAACCATCATTTTTTACCTCCTGGCCGAGCGCCAGATTGTCTCTGGCCTGACTGCCGGGGCAGTTAAAGGATAGCCGCCTTGAAAGCCACTTTCCGTAACCCTATCCTTTCCGGCTTTTATCCTGACCCTTCCATCTGCCGAGTTGAGGATGATTTTTTACCTGGTCACTTCTACTTTCGAGTATTTCCCTGGCCTGCCCGTTTTTCACAGCCGCGACCTGATACAGTTGCGAGGCGTCCATGGTTCGATATCGAGTGGGCGTCACGCTGGAGGAAAGGCCAGTGATTTAGTTGGTGAAACGCGCGATGGGTGTGGGAAAGATTCTGCCCCTCCCGCCGATTACTATCTCCTATATCCGCCGAAAGTTGAAGCCCACGAACAGGCTTACTGTTTTTACTATGCCGACCAAGTGGGCGATTGGCAGGCGCTCAACGAACTGGCATCCTGACCGCCTGCCCCCTTCGGGGTGCTTCGCCAAAGGCGGCAATATATCATCGAGGCAACTTCTTATGAGAACGACTCTTGAACGCGCGCTTTTGTATATTCTCCTGCTGGCTCTATTGGCCGGCTGCGCAGGCCCAACGCCCTCTGTGACGGAGGCCCCCCTTATGCCCACTGAACCCCCAACGCAGGCCCCCGCCCAATTACCAAAGGTTGGCGCTTACGAGAGCGGCCAATACCCCAACCTGTTCGCCGAAACCCTCGGCAAGAGCGAGGCCGAAATCCAGGACAAAACCGAAGGGGCCTTCCAGCAACTCTTCTATGGCGATGACCAGAATGAGCGCGTCTATTACCCGGTCGGCAGCGACATGGCCTACATGCTCGACACCGGCAACGACGATGTGCGCTCTGAGGGCATGTCTTATGGCATGATGATTGCCGTCCAGATGAACAAAAAGGAAGAGTTCGACCGCCTGTGGAAGTGGGCCAAAACCTACATGTACCAGACTGAAGGCGGCTACAAAGGCTACTTTGCCTGGCACGCTAAAACAGACGGCACCCAACTGGCCGCCAACCCGGCCTCAGATGGAGAAGTCTGGTTCATCACGGCCCTGTTTTTTGCCGATGCGCGCTGGGGCAGCGGCGAAGGAATCTTCAACTATCGCGCCGAAGCCCAGGCCATTCTCGATACCGCGCTTGACGCGCCGGGCGAACTCGCCACCAACCTGTTCGACCCGCAGACCAAACAGGTCGTCTTTGTGCCGCAGCTGGGCAAAAACTCGAAATTCACCGATGCTTCGTACCACATGCCGCATTTTTACGAGTTGTGGGCGCGCTGGGCGGATAAAAATAACGATTTTTGGGCGGAAGCTGCTACTGTCAGCCGCGAATTCCTGCCCACCGCCGTTCATCCTGAAACCGGCCTGGCCCCGAACTATTCCTACTTCGATGGCCGCCCCTATAATGACGATTATCACGGCCAGTTTCGCTATGATGCGTTCCGCGTGGGCGCGAATATCGGCATGGATTATGTCTGGTTTCATCCGTCGGAATGGTATCGTGAACAGGCCAACCGCCAACTGACCTTTTTCACATCCCAGGGCATCGACGACTACAAAGCCGAATATTCCCTGGATGGCACGCCGCTGGCCGGGCATCGCTCCACGGGGTTGATTGCCACCAATGCTGTCCTGGCCCACGCCGCAGACCCCGAAATTGGTCAACCCTTCGTCCAGGCCCTGTGGGATGCGTCCATCCCAACCGG
>DAOUAZ010000149.1:0-2164 GCA_034432975.1 Anaerolineales bacterium
TGCGTCCCTTTGCCGCGCGCGGCCTGCCATTCAAAAAACAGGATGACGATGGCAACCGCCCGCAATCCCTGGGCCAGGGGGATACCGATGCCAGGAAACCAGTTTTCGAGCGAGCGGAAGGTGGAGGGTAACAACTGGCTGCGCCACTCAATGATGCCGCTGAAGAAGAATTCGCCAAACCAGCCGGGATAGACCAGGAACGAGACGGCCAGCAACACGGTGAGGGTCATGATGAAACCAGCCAGGATGCGGTAACGCCCGGATGCGACCATCCAGACGGCCAGCAGGAGCAACGCCAGCCCGGTGACGCGAATGTAGACCAGTCCCAGGGCGGCCAGCGCCCCGGCCAGTTCGTCGGCCTCGCTTTCGATGGCGCGCACCGCGCCAAACACGAACAGGGCTTGCAGGAGAATGAAGTTGCCATCCAGCATGGAAAGCGCGCCCGGCTGCCAGGCCAGGGCAAACAGCAGCGCGAGCGGCAGCGAGAGCCAGGATGCTCTCCAGCGGCTTAAGTGCATCGAGACGAAGACCAACCCCACCGTCGCTGCCTGGAGCAAAACCAGCCAGAGCGCGCGCGCGATGAAAAAGTCACGAATGGAAGCCAGGGGAAAGAACAGCAGGGTCACATAGAGCGGCATGTTGAACTGGAACGAGCGTTCCCCGGCGCGGGCCGCGCGGCCATAGACCAGGCGCTGGACTTCGAGGGCGTTGCCGACATCGTAAGGCGAGAAGCCCTGCAAAGCGAAATTTTGAGCGGGCTTCCACAGGGCCAGGAATTCCGCGCCCGCGCGCGCGCTGCGGGCAAATTGCAGGTTGCCCCAAAACAGGCCGCCGCCAATGGCAACCACCAACGAGATGAAAAACAAGGCCAGGAATATGGAGCGAAGATTATTGCGCATTGGCTTTATTTTACCAGTCCCAAAGCAGGTCAATTTGGCAATTTCTCGCATTGCCGAAAAAACCGTTGTGTTATACTATTTTTCAAATTTTGCGGCAACGATGAAAGCCCAAACCCTGACCTTCAGCGCCCCTTACCGCCTCGAACTCATCGAGCGCGAACTGCCGCCCATCGGCGCGGAAGAAGTTCTCGTCCAAACCATCGTCTCGGCCATCAGCCCCGGCACAGAAATGCTCGTTTATCGCGGCCAATGTCCGACGCTGGATGACCCCCGCGATGCCTTCAGCAGCAAAATCGACTACCCAATTGCCTACGGCTATGCCTGCGTTGGGAGAATCATCGAAACCGGTCAACAGGTTAACCGTGAACTGGAAAACCGTCTTGTTTTCGCCTTCCAGCCGCACACATCCCACTTCATCACTCGTCACTCTCCCCCAAGGCTTCTCCCCCGAAACCGCCTGCTTCCTCCCCAACACCGAAACCGCAGTCAACCTGGCGCAGGATGCCGCGCCGATTCTCGGCGAGCGCGTCCTGGTGCTAGGACAGGGCGTCGTCGGCCTGCTCGCCGCGGCCCTGCTGCGCCAATTCCCGCTCGAAAGGCTGGTGACGACCGATTTTTACCCCCTGCGGCGCGCCGCCTCGCAAGCCCTGGGGGTCGATTTTTGTTTGGATGCCGGACGCCCGGACCTGGATACCGTCATCGCGCAGATTCTCCCCTCGGGCGCCGACCTGACCCTCGAAGTGAGCGGCTCCCCGCTGGCGCTGGATACCGCCATCGAACACACTACCTTCTCGGGCAGAATCGTCATCGGCTCGTGGTACGGCCAAAAAACGGCGGCGATTCCCCTTGGCGGAAGATTCCACCGCAGCCGAATCAAGATTCTTTCCAGCCAGGTCAGCACCATCAGCCCAGAGTTGAGCGGACGCTGGGACAAATCCCGCCGCTTCGGGGCGGCCTGGGAGGCCCTCGCTAAAATCCAGCCTGAAAAATGGATAACGCACCGTTTCCCACTCCAAAAAGCGGATGACGCCTATCGCCTGCTGGATGAACATCCCCAGGACGCGATTCAAGTTTTATTGGAGTATCCGGCATGAATTTCCACTATACTGATTAAGGTTGAATAGTGGCATTTTTGAAGGCCTGAAATTTAGCCACTAACAGGGTATCCAATTCTTGTTGGTAGGTTGTGCCTGTTTGCTCCAGGCAATTTGAAATAGCTTTGTGAAACTGTTCGTAGCAAGAATAGTATTGGTTGTACAAAACTT
>DAOUAZ010000150.1:0-3248 GCA_034432975.1 Anaerolineales bacterium
ACGGATGCCACCTCCGGCATTGCCGTGGTGGAGATTTCACGCGACAACGGCCAGACCTGGCAATCTTCCGTGGATTTCAACAGCGAAGGCCGGAATGATGTCCTGTTGCGCGCCCGTGACCGGGCCGGCAATCTGCGCACCGCGCAGGAGACGGTCAAGGTGGACTGGACCGCGCCCAACCTGGTGCTCGATCCTTCCGGTCTTGTGGGGGATGCCGGCTGGTATCGCTCCCCGGTCACGGTGGTCTTGCAGGCCTCGGACATGCTTGCGGGGGTTGGACAGATGGAATATCGCCTGGATACAGGCGGCTGGCAGCCCGGTGGCAGCCTGACCCTGCAGGACGGAGTCTACATGGTTGAGGGCCATGTGTTTGATCAGGCCGGCAATGCCGCCACGGCCCGCCTGAATGTCCGGGTGGATACGGTTCCGCCCGCCTTGAGCCTGACGCTGCCGCCCGTGGATGGCGCGAATGGCTGGTACCTGACCCGGCCCGAACTTTTCTTTTCGGCGCTGGATGACACGTCGGGGCTTGCCGCCCTCGATGTCCGGCTCGACCAGACCGGCTGGCAGTCCGCCACGTCGCTGGTGGTGCCGGAAGGCAGTCACCAGGTGGAAGTGCGCGCCCGCGATGTGGCCGGGAACATCACCACGGAAAACCGCACGCTGCAGGTGGACCTGACCGATCCAGCCCTGTCCATTCTTCCATCCGGCACTGCCGGACTGGATGACTGGTACCGCTCGGATGTCCGCATTGTGCTGGATGCGATGGACGCCGGTTCCGGGCTGGCCCTGACCGAATTTCAACTGGATGGCGGCGCGTGGACGCCCGGCAATGCAACGACCATCATCCAGGAAGGCGTTCATACGCTGGATGCCCGTGCCAGCGACCAGGCCGGACGCCAGGCAATGGCCGGCGCGACCATCAAGATTGACAAGACCGCTCCGGTGTCCCGTTTTGTTTCCCCCCCGGATGGTTCCAGCGGAACCGTGGTGAAGGGCACGCTGGTCTTGTCCGGCCAGAGCGCGGATGCGCTCTCCGGTTTGCATCTGGTTGAGATGTCCTTTGATGAAGGGAAAAGCTGGCAGGCACTGGAACCCGTGTCCGGGGAGTGGACGTATGCCTGGGATACCCGCCGTCTCGCCAATGGAGTTGCCCGTGTTCTTGTGCGGGGTACGGACCTGGCCGGAAACATGGAAGCCCTCAGGCGCATCGAGGTCATTCTCGCCAACCAGCCGCCAAAGGTTTCCGTGCAGGAAAGCTGGCTGATCTGGGAGAGCGGGGATGTCAGAGTGCGGGATGCCGGCCTGCCCATTGATGGCCTGCGGGTCACCATCCGGGATCCGCAGGGACGCTGGCCGGCGGTCGTGCTGGAATACGGCCCCAATAATTTGCCTAGTTCGATTTCCTGGGACAGGCGCTTTGCAGATGGAACCCTGGCCCCATCCGGCGAATATGAAGTTCTGGTGCAGGTTTGGGATGTGTACGGGAACGAAGCGCGGGATGCAGGAACGATTTCCATCCCCTTTGTTTCCCTGCCGGTGCCGACCTGGACGCCCTCGCCCAGTCCCAGCCCGACAGCCAGTGTGCTGGCAACGCAGACGGCCCTGCCAACCGTTGTCCTACCGGCCGCAACGGGAATACCGGCGGCAACCCAAATGGTGATCGTGGAGCCGGACCCTGAGCCGGTCGTGGAACAAACGACGCCGCTCGTGTTCTGGCCGCTGGTGGGTCTGCTTGGGCTTATGCTGGCCCTGGCGTCCGCCGCCTTGTCCGACCCGCGCCCGCGCGCGCTGGCGCGTCTCAAGGAAACATTTGACCAAATAATAATGAAGGAAAAAGGAGATTAACCAATGGATGCGATTTTTGCAATTCTTGTTCTGGGCGCGGTGATTTTCTTCGGCGCGCTCATCAGTGCCGGCAATGAACGCCAGCGCAAAGCCATTGATGGAATCCGCGAGCAGGCTGCACAATGGGCCATGCAGGATTTGCGCCTGAAGAGGGAGCATCTTGCCCGGGAAGTAAAGGTGGATGACCCTGTTGCATGGATCAATCGGGTTGTTGCAAAGGCGGTTGGTGAAGATTTGGGCTTGGTGGTGACAGAAGTTCTCGAAAATCCCCAAGCTTTGGTATGCGCAGACACAGATGGTAAAAGGGTTATACTTTCTATCTTGTCTATCAAAGAGATTAATCGATTAACGCAACAACCCAAAGGGAGATTGGCAAAAATTAGTGATATCCATCCCCTAAAAAACTTGCCACGAAATTTTGAATTTACAGAAATTTCAATTCTAAATGCTGGCATTGTATTTGATTTAGAGTTGGCAATTGCATGGAAGCTTATCACTGGCCAAGCGCACGCAAATCCAACTACGCTAACATTATTAAGAGTATAAAATCAAAGTTATTTCGTAACGCCGGGCACCCCGGCGTTTTTTTTATTACGCACGCACATTTTCGAACGTTTATACAGTTTCCCCTGTATGTTTGATACAATTTTATATAAAGTTCCGACTTTGCTCGTCGTTGCAATGCTGCTTGGGAGGTTGAAATGGTTGTATTTCTTCGTTTCGCCATGCCGATGGCAAATTTGATGCAGATTCTTATCCTGTCAAACGAGGAACTGCATTAAAAATAGGGGATTACTCTGCGCTTTTATGGGTTCATGGTGTCACTGATGCTGTGAAGCCAAACTGGAATTATTTCAAAGGAAAAAGGCGTATCCCCACTCCTTTAAGGCTAACTCGTTATTCCGGAAGCTCTGACATCATAACCATTGGGACCGAAATACTGGCTCTTTCAAAAATGGACTGGAATTCAGCAGATATGTATTCTCAACTCCCGGCAACAATACAATCATCTCGTCAGATAGCCCGAATTGGTTCTTTGTTGCAACGGTTTGGACCAACATCTTATGACTATCGATTGTTTATTTGATGTCTGATATTGGATCAAATCGGGTGAAACATGAGCAAGCAATCGAATAAGGAAACCTAATCCGGTGAATTCCTCTCGTCAAAACGCTTACGCCCCCATTGGAATGGGGGCGTAAGCGTTTTGATAGGTCTTCGCAGGCACAAAACCACCATATACGGGGATAACTAGCCTTGCTGACACCATATATACTGTTCGCTTGAGATTACATCGCCAATGCGATGTTGCTACAACTGACACTCGTTGCTGTCCTAGTTTGCATTTGACGTAAACCACCTTTCCTTCTTCTTCTACGGCTAGTTTACCACGCAGGTCT
>DAOUAZ010000151.1:0-15512 GCA_034432975.1 Anaerolineales bacterium
ACCAGGGGGGAGTCTTTACGCAGGTAAAAGGGCAGGCCGCCAATCGTCACCAATTCGTACTCGGCCAGGTAGGGTTCGGCGCTTTTGTAGTCTTCTTCCCAGAGTTGCACAATCACATCCGGTTCCAGTTCCCCCACGGAGTAGGAGTAATCCCACTTCATGTGACCGGGACGCACATCTGCAATTCCGGCCAAACTGACGGGCGATTTGATACGCTGACGCGCAATCACTTGGTCGGTTTTGCCCAGCAGGTCGATGAAATAGCGGTCGGGGAGGTAATAAGGCACAGTTCCGGCGGCAGTAACGGCAATTTTTGCCCCCGGCTGCGTGATGTCTTCCAGAATCAGCGCAGTGCGGATGTATTTTTCATGCGATTCGATGTAAAACGGCTTGCGCTGTAACAGCCAGCGTTCGATGGAGCGGTAATCGGCAAGCAGGAAGTTGGCATTCCATAAGCTGAAACCGACCAGTACCAACGCGACGATGTGCGAGGCAATGATTTTCCAACCTTTTAGCCGCAAGCCGGTCTCGGCAGCGTTTCGCAATCTGGCAAGGGTTACGCCAAAGAGCGTAAACCAGAGTGGAAGGGCAATCGAAATGAAACGATTGGCCCCGCCGCGGTGTTCCCAGGCATCTCCCCCAACATAGGTGCTGTAGGCAGCCTGCCCGGCGAAGAGCAGCGCCAGCAGCCAGACGCTTTTATCTCGCCGGAAGAGGAATGCCGCCAATGGGAGCAGGAAAACAACCCAGTTCATCTGCCAGGCCAGTTCGAAGAGTACCCAAACCCCGCGCGCAATACGGATGACAGGGGAGAGCCCTACCATTTTCAGTGTGTACGTATTGGGCAGCCATTCCCCATAATACCAGGCGCGGAGCAGGGTTTGTCCGCCCAGGAAGAGCAGGAGCACGCTCACACCCCAGGCAAGATGGCTTTTCCAGTTTGGCCGGTCAGTAAAAGCGAGGAAGACAAGTATCAAGACTGCCGGAACAGCCATGTCAATGCGGATGAGCGTGGAAAAACCGAGCAGCAGGTAGAGCCAATGCTTGTGGCGGGCGTGGTCAAGCGTCAGGGCCATCCAGGCCGAAAGGCTGAGCAGGAGCGTCAGCAGGCTGACTTCCATTCCTAACAATCCCCAGACTGCCAACGGGCCATAAAAAGCAGTCATCACGAGCGCCGCGCTGAGGGCCAGCAGGTCATCGGTCAGGTGTTGGACGATTTTGTACAGGACGATAAGATTCAAGGCCAGGAAGACCCCGCCGGAAACCTGCATCGCCAGGCTGATTTGCGGCCCGTTGAGAGGCAGCAGGTGCCAAAAAGCCATGAAAAAGACCCAAAGCGGGTTGGTAAACCCCTCGACGCGCTCACCGGCGTTCCAGACTAGGCCGTTGCCGTGCGCCAGGTTCCAGGCATACCGCATCGAGACCATGGCGTCGTCGAACAGGTTGTAATAACGCGTCCCTTCGATGACAAAACTGGTTGCCTGGATGTAGCGCGCGGCATAAACGCCAAACCCAACCAGGACAAAAATCAACAGGAAGAGGGAAAAATAACGCGATACGAGTTTCATGGCGGGTCTTATTGGGGGGATCGACGGGGAAAACGATTGCGATAGAGCGCCTGATTGGGAACCGAAAGCATTTTTTCGATATCGAGCGGGAGGTCGATGAATTCAGCAACGCGTCTCACAAGCGATTCCGGCTCGGCCAGCATCGCATTGTAACTGACGTACATGATTTCCATGTTGGGCTGGCGCGCCAGCCAGTATTTAATGGCAGACAGATGCTGCTCGAATTGGGCGCGCATTTCGGCATCTGTTACGCTCGTTGTTTCCTGGCGGTTTTTGAGCATTTTGTGCTGCGAGGCCAGCACTTCTGACAAGTCGCGCTCCATAAAGATGACTTTGTATTGGTATTCACGTGGCAGGTATTCCAACAGGTTGGAGATAACTTTGGTGACCTTGCCTCCTGCTTGTACCACCCACTCGGTTTGGCCCTTGCTGAGTTGTTTGACTGGCTCGAATTCGAAATAGCCGTTGGGGTTGTCCTCATCCGCTGCGCGCAAGGCGTCGCTGACCATTTCCAGACCACCTTCGGCCAGCATTTTCATCATCATCGAAGTTCCCGAACGCGGCAGGCCTGAAACAATTACGGCCGGCCTGGCAGGGACAGGTGAGCGTGAGAAGAATTTTTTGAACATGGGGCGACTATTATTTCTGATAGGGGGAATCGGCCATCGACAAACGTTCGAGCAGTTCTTCCTTCAGGACGTTCAAGACCGATGGATTGAGGGGGAACAAGTTGGTCAATTCTTCGGGGTCGGTTGCCAGGTCGTAAAGTTCATACAGGTCTTCGTCCCGATAGCCTCGATAAAGAGTCAGTTTGAAATTCTCTTTGCGCAGGGCAACCGAAACTCTTTGGAGCGGGGCGAAGGCAGGGTTGGTGGCAGCCTCTACAGAAAAGATGCTGCGAGTGGGGTCGTCGACTCCACCCAGGCCGGGGAGAATCTTCCCTTCGCACCAATCTGGAATCGGATGCCCTGCCAGGGATAGCAGCGTTGGCAATATATCCACGCAGTTGGTCGGAGCATAGATATCCCGGCGGTTCTCCTGGCCCGGGGCGGCAACCAGCAGCGGTACATGGGTCAATGGCTCGAACAATAGCGGGGTAATGTGGCCGTCGAAGCCGCGCTCGAAACTTTCACCGTGGTCGGATGTTACGATAATGCAGGTATTGTCCAGTTTTCCCTGGCTTTCAAGGGCGTTCATCATTTTGCCAAATTCATTATCGAGGTTGGCGATGTAAGCGTCGTAGTTCATGCGGCGCGTGTTTAACTGGCTTTGCGGAACCTCACCGCCAAGCGGGTGCTGTGGCTTGCGTTCGGGTCTCCAGCTGTCATTGGCAAACATCCCCTCGAAGGGGGTTACGGGTTTATAAGGGGCGTGCGGCGCCCACAGGTGAAAGTAGGCGAAGTAAGGCGGCGAAAGTTGTCGGATGGTGGTTTGCAGACCGTCGAACACTTCCTCCAGCCGGAAGTAGATTGGATAGTTGCCGGTGCGCGGCAAGCCGCGCTCATAATCCGCGCTATCAGCGAAGATGGCCTGACGGCGCAAGAACAAGCGCCCTAGCAGGCCAAAGATGAGCGCAGCAGGCGGATTGCCATCCTGGAACAAGAATTCTTCGTAAGCCCGATAGGTATCGCCGCGATGTTTCGGAAAACGCGCGCCAATGATTTGTTCCACCGCGCTGAACGCGCCTGGCGGAAGCAGGGTATCGATATCATCGCTGAATTGCTCGAAAAGGTAATTCGGCCACATGTTCTGCGAATAGGCGGCCCGTTGATAGCGATTGCCAAGTAAGGTAAAGAGGTTGCGTCCTGCCAGGTCGCGGGCAACCAACCCGGCCTGGTTGATGGCGCGATGCGTCCAGGGGTACATGCCATTCAGCAGGGATGCGGTTCCAGGGACGGTGTAATTCCCGGCAGCCTGGTGCGCATGATAGACCGTAGCGCGTTCGGCGAATCTTTCCAGGTTGGGCGTATTCGGGCGCGGGTAGCCGTAAAGCGCCAAGTTGCGCGCCGACATGGCATCGAATACAAAAATAATGATGTTGGGGAGGCTTTGGTCTCTTTGGGCATGGACATTCAGGGCGCGAGGGGCCAGGTTCGATACCAGGAGTGACCCTGCCGAAAGCGAAGCCAGTTTTAAGAAATCGCGTCGATTCAATCGTTTTGGCATCCTGGGGTGTTCCTAAATTATCAATTGCGCCAGGACAACCAGCAGGCAGGCCAGGCTCAAGGGGATGAATATGTAGAGAAAAATGGTGGCGCGGTCGGCAAAGCCGTCGATGGCGCTGCGCAAAGGTGTTATTTTCCCACCCAGGAAAGCTGCCAGTAGCATCACCACTAACACGAGTGGGATGAGTCGGATGACCCCGGATGGATAATCTTCCTTACCCTGAAATTGGTTTGCCAGGTACATCATATACCCTAACCCAAGCAATACAGCCGGTACGCTATGGGCGATAAATCTATCTGCGAACCAGCGTCGCGGCAAAGCCGCCGCCAGCGCCAGTAGCGGGAGCATCACCACCAGGCTTTCGAGCAGGTTGGTGACAATCGCGTAACAAAGGACCTTGATAATTTCCCACAGGGATAGGAAATATAACCAGCTGGGAAATTTCCAGAAAAACCAAAGCAGCGTCCATGAGTAAATGACCAGGACGATGACGGAATACACCCCTGCAATCTGGGACCAGCGCGGCAAGCGACTAAAGATAGCCAAGACCCTTTAGCCTTTCTTCGATGTCTTTTTGCCCTTGCACCCCTGTCTGTGAAGGCGGTTTGATATAAGATTGGTCGAGATGTTTGCCAATTGCCAGGAAGGGAATATCGCGGAAGGACAGGCCGGGTATGTTGCGCAGGTCGCGGTTGGCAAAAACGACGCCGGGGACGGCTGCCGGGTCGATACAGTGGTCAGCGCCCCAGTGGTCGTTGTTCTTCTCCAGCGTCAAGGCTGCGAATTTGCCGAGGCCGGTTTCAGACGAGGCCCGAAAACCGGGCGCATAGCCCACTACCAGGTCGGGGCCAAGACGGTTGTAAGGACCGTTGAACACCTCGTGCTTCAGGCTAACTTTGCTGACCACGCTGCGGCCATCGAGGGCTTTCCAATCCAACAGTTTGGTTTTTAACTCGTCGAGCAGTTGTTCCAGCCCGGCAGCCTCTACAATCCCCTGGCCTTCGCGCCCGGCGACGTTGAGGTACAGGCTGTTCAAGCCGATACCATAAGCCCGGGTTCGGGACCAATCAACATCGCGCAGGTCGCCTGTTTCGAGGGGTTGGGCAAGAGTCATATAACCATTTTCGACCAGCCAGCGGTTGAGATGCGCTTTCTGGTCAAAGGGGCGGAAGCCATGGTCGGAAAGCACCAGGAAACGATGTTTTTCGAGGCCGAGTTTTTCAATTTCCGCCTGAACTTGTCCGACAAAAGCATCCAACCGCTCGTACCACGAAAAAACGAGGTCCTCGCGGTCACGTAAGAACATGTGTTGGACGCGGTCGAGACAGTCGAAAATCCCGGCCAATACACCTTCCCGGAAGTTACGCAACAGGCGCAGGTAGATTTTCTGGCGCGATTCGAAAATCGAATCGCACAAGGCCAGGAATTGCTCATCGGAAATACAGGTATCCTCCAGCGCGTTGGTATCTTGTGGCCAGCCGAGCGTCAGGAAAGGATTGGCGTTTTTCCAGGCATCCTTGACCAGCGAGCCGGGCGTGGCATATTGCCAGGGCGAATGCAGCGGATGGATTTGGAGCGGCATCACATACAGGCTGATGCGTCCTTTCAGTTCGGTCAGGATGACTTTGGTAATGGCGTGAACGGTAGAAAGGAAACCCGCCGGAAATTTCAGTTCGAGGATGGGACTCCATTCATCCAGCCGGAGGATGATTTTCTGCTCGCCAAGCGTCAACTGCGCTGAGGCATGGTCTAGCACTTCGAGGGTCACAGGCAGGGTCAGGGGACGCATCCCCTCTTTGGCTTTGACGTTGGGTCCCTCCAACAGGGCCCTGAATTTGTTTCTCCCGTCCGATTCGAGCCTGATGACCTTTGTTTTTTTCTTTTCTGCCGGTTCGGTCGTGAAATATGTCCCGACCCCTAGCTGGCCGCGAATATCGGGCGTTCCCAGGCCAGGGATGGTGGCGACCGGAATCTCAGGCCGGGCCGGGAAGAGTGCCGGCCACCAGAGCGCGGTCGCCGGGTAGCCCAGGTCGGCAGCCTCGTGAAAAAAAGTCTTGGTCGTGTAGGGGGGCAGGAACTGCTCACCGAGTATGCCTTGTTTGGTGGGCAACAGGGAGACATAAGGGGCGTAAGTTTGCGGGTCACGGTGGACGAAGTCGAAGATGCCGTGCGAACCAGGGTCGACGCCGGTGGCGATGCTGGTCCACGAGACTTCGGTTTGGGGCGGGGAGCAGACTGCCAGCGGGGAATAGCCTCCGTTATCGGCAAGCCGCCCCAGGTGGGGCAGGTTTCTGGCCTCGCGCGCCCGCTGGAATAGATTGGGGTCGAAAGAATCGAACCCGAGGATGACTGTCCTCATCTATTCCTGGCCCTCGTCCTGGTCTTTGCGCAACTTACGGCGCATACGCGCAATAAACTGCCGGATGCGCCCGGAGAACGATAATAAGGCGACAGAAATCACAGCAAAAGCAGCAGCCAGGGCCTGGAACAGGACGCCGCCGGTATTGGGGTCGATATACATTATTTCCTCACATTCCTCAGAGTAAAAATCATTGTACTCAATATCGTTTTTTATGTAAATCCCGCCTCGTTTGTCACCCTGCCTGCCCTGTTCAGCGCAATTTCTGCCGGATGCGCAGGGCTTTCTTCAGGTGCAGGAAGTTGTGCCGGGTGGGTGGCATGAGCAGCAGTCCGGCCAGGGTGCGCCCGCCCCAACAGGCGATGATTTCACCGGCTTCCGGCGTTCGTTCCAGCGTTTTCGGTCAGGATTCATGTTACTTGCGCCCTTAAGCGTCCCGAAGATTCGGAGAGTGTTCCAATTTGCCTTAAGAACCTTCGGGACGGTTTGATTAATCTACTCGCGCCCTGATTTATCCTCCAGGGCGCGCTGGTTGCGCAGGGATTCATCAACCAATTGGTTGTTGCCGCTGCGCTCAAGTTTGCGCCACTGATGCAGGCCGGCCCAAATCAACAGCGGCGCGCCGACCGCCGTCCCAGCCACCGGGTAGGGAACCCCCGCCACGATGCCCAGCACCAAGCCTTTGGCGAGCGATGCGCCCCATTCGTCTTTGGCAACAAAGCGTTGTACCAAGGTCGTGGCGGCAAAGCCAAGCGCGCCAACGATGGGGCTGAGAATCGGGATGCTGACGGCAGCCAGTTCAGGGATGCCAAACAACCCGTCCAGCGCGATGGTTGCCAGGGCGGCCAGGGCATGGATGGGCGGGGCGGGGAAAGCCCCCGAAGCAGAGCGGAGTGGGGTGGAATTTTCTTCGGGATGGCGTTCTATGCTCATAACAACTCCTTTTTGCGGGAGCAATCTCCCGCGCTCCATAGTTATTCCCATTCAATCGTGGCAGGCGGCTTGCTGGTGATGTCGTAGACCACCCGGTTAATGCCGCGCACTTCGTTGACGATGCGCGTCGAGACGCGCGCCAGCACTTCGTAGGGGATTCTGGCCCAGTCGGCGGTCATGAAATCGTCGGTGACAACCGCCCGGATGGCGCAGGCGTCCTGGTAGGTGCGCTGGTCGCCCATCACGCCGACCGATTTGACCGGCAGCAGGACGACAAACGCCTGGGAAGTTCCTGCTCCCTTTCCAAGCAAGCCAGCCGCCGCCAGTTCCTGCGTCAGGATGGCATCCGCTTCGCGCAGTTTGTTGGCGCGTTCGGGGGTGACTTCGCCCAGGATGCGGACGGTCAGGCCTGGCCCCGGAAACGGCTGACGCCAGACCATTTCGGCCGGCAGCCCAAGCGCTTCGCCGACGGCCCGCACCTCGTCTTTGAACAGGTAGCGCAGCGGCTCGACCAGCTGGAAGGTCATATCCTTGGGCAGGCCGCCGACGTTATGATGCGTTTTGATTTTATCGGCTTTGTTGCGGTCGGGGGCCGAGGATTCGACCACATCCGGGTAAATTGTTCCTTGCACCAGGAAGGGCGGCTGACCCAGACTCTTGGCCTGTTGCTCGAAGATGCGGATGAACTTCTCGCCGACGATTTTGCGCTTCTTTTCGGGGTCGGTTTCGCCTGCCAGCGCGGCAAAATATTCATCGGCGGCATCGACAGCCACCAACTCCACGCCGAGCATCTCGCGGAATGCGCTCACGACCTGTTCCGGCTCGTTCTTGCGCAGCAAGCCGGTGTCGACGAAGACCGCTGCCAACTGGTCGCCGATGGCCTTGTGGACGAGCGCGGCGGCGACGGACGAATCGACCCCGCCAGAGACTGCCGCCAGCACCCGCGCATCCCCCACCTGTTGGCGGATGCGCGCCACTGATTCGTCGATAATCGATTGCGGCGTCCAATCGGGGGTCACGCCTGCGATGTCCACAACAAACCGGCGGATGATTTCGGCCCCGCCGACGGTATGGTTGACTTCGGGATGGAACTGCAAGCCATAGTATTTGCGGGCCGGGTCGGCCATGGCGGCGCAGGGGCTGTTGCCCGACTGCGCCAGCGACGAAAAACCCGGCGGGAGTTCGATGACCTTGTCACCGTGCGACATCCAGGCCTGGAGCGGTTTGGGGGGCAGCAGCGCGTTGTCCTTGACCGATTCCACAATGGCATGGCCGTATTCCCGTTGGGCTGAGGCGTCCACTTTGCCGCCCAGGGCGTGGGTCAGGGCCTGCATTCCGTAGCAAATGCCCAGAATTGGGGTTCCGCTTTCGAGAATGAAATCCTGGATGAAGGGCGCGCCCGGCTCGTAAGCCGAGTTCGGCCCGCCAGACAGGATGAAGGCTTTCGGCTGGATGGACAGGATGTTTTCCCGCGGCGCATCCCAGGGGAAGAGTTCACAGTAGACCTGCGCCTCGCGCACGCGGCGGGCAATCAGTTGGGCGTATTGGGAACCGAAGTCGAGAATGGCGATGGAATTTTTCATAAGGGGTGTTCCGGTTATCCGGTGCCCCAGTGAGCCGGTTGAACCAAAAACTGAATAACCGGTCAACTGGATAACGGGCGGTCAGAAATCAGATGAAAATGCAAATAGGGGAAATCCTGGTATTCGCCGCCGTTGACGATTAAGCGGCAGGCGGGCAGGTGGAATTGCTCGACCAGGCTTTGGGCAGCGGCAATGACATCGGACAGGAAAGCGGCGTCGGCGGCGGGGTCGAAGGCGCTCACACCTGCCCTGGCGGGCGGTGCCAGGGGGCGGGAATCGGCTTTTGGGGGACCAGCAAGACGTGAAACGGGTAGGAAGGAGTGGGGTGGCGGAAGGCAAGGAGCGTGGAAGTTTCTCGTAAACGGTCTGTGGGCAAAGGCATGAACTTTTTCGCTACCAGATGGTAGGCACAACCTTAGCTGTGCAAATCACCGCGCGGAAGATGT
Source organism: Anaerolineales bacterium (assembly GCA_034432975.1). Lineage (GTDB taxonomy): Bacteria > Chloroflexota > Anaerolineae > Anaerolineales > Villigracilaceae > UBA5195. Next base: position 9,056 of record DAOUAZ010000151.1, read on the forward strand.
CACGAGCGGGTTCACTTAATTTCTGGGACCCAGCCAGGAACCACAACAAGTATCTGCAACATAGACATTGTCCATTTTATCCATGCTCGATCAAGCAGCCAAGCGTCCCTGGCGATTCTGCCAGGTTTTTTTCAGGCTGGTTTCGATGTCGTCAAAGCGCAAATCCAATTCTGGAAAATCTCCTTCTGGATTAGAGCGCTGCGCCGTCCGGCTAGATTGGCGCAGGGTTTTGTATTTCAATTAATCCACCAAAATCCAAAGCTCGTCCCAAGCCGAGGGGCAATTCTTGAATAGCGTCAAGCAAGTCGTTTTTTGAAATCGTCATCGCGCGCCTCCAATAAAACTTATTCTGCAAACCAATTATAACCCTTATGACCAACCTTGATTCTTCCGTCATCAAACTCGTCAACCTTTACCCTGCTGCAAGGCGATTATCGTTTCCGCGCCGACTATAACCCCCTGTCGGGGACAGGCGGTCTATCGCCTGCGCTGAGCGGCAGCGAAGTGTCTGCCGTCGCGTATGTCTGCGACGCTGCGAATCGGCTCATTTCAATCACTCAATCACCAAATTGAATATCGCTACACCAATGAATATCGGCTCTCTGGGATTTACCGTGAAAACCCGTACACGGACACTTGCGTCTGCGCGCAGCGCAGGTGACACACGGATTTGACGGAAACACACGGAAAGAGATTTTTAAATGCTGATTTGTCGTAACTGCCTGCCCGCCCTCACCCCGCTGCGCGGGGCTTCCCCCGGCCCCTTCTCCCAGTGGGAGGGGGAGAAAACAGAGAGGATTTTGTCGCTTTCGGCAAGAAAATCCGCTTCGCATGTCCGTTTCCATCTCCCCCTGGGAGAGGGTTAGGGTGAGGGTAGGTAGTTACAAAATTGTACATCAAAAAAACGAAGCAAATGTGAAATGCCGATGATTGCATGGACAACTGGCAGCGTCGAAGAGTCTGGAGCGGGCGGGCTGAAAGGCTGAGAATCAAAACATCCCGGGTCACCTGGCCGGGGATGTGACTTTTTGCGCACTCTGTCGCTATTACAATTCTGGCAGCGAAACCTGGATGACCGCCCCTTCGTCATCCCCCTCAGCCAACAGCACCTGTCCGTTGTGCAGTTCGAGAATGGCCTGCCCGATGTAAGCAGTCATGGTCAAAATCATCTCCGCGGCGGCGATGTTGCGTTTGCCCCGTCCCTGGATGGTAATGAGCGCATCCGTTTCATGGGACTCCAGCGTCAGCGTGACCTGGGCCGGAGCCTGAGTATACTCGACCACATACAGAATCCAGTTCAACAGGCACTGCTTCAGCAGGGACTCATCCGCCCGGACTTTTGTTTCGGCTTCCGGGAGGTTCGTGACCAGTTCGACATCCCTGACGGCTTTGTTCTGTTTCCAGTAAGCAACCGTCTGGGCCAGGAGGTTGCCCAGGTTGGTTTCGACTGCTGAAAAAGCCTTCTCGCCCCGGCTCAAGCGCGCCATATCGACCAGATTCGACATGGCCGCCATGGCCTGCACGCTGTTTTCGTAGACGACGGTCAGGTCGTCTTTTTGCATGTCTGTCAGCGGGCCAGACATGCCCTTGAGCAGCATCTTGGTAAATCCCAGGATGCGGTTGAAGGGCGATTTCAGGTCGTGGGCTTCCTTCGAGATGAACTCGACGATGTCGAACTGGTCGGGGATGTCGAACGTCGTTTTGGTCATAAAAAATCCTTAATGAACGTCCCGAAGGTTGCCGAAAAGTGATTGGGAATACCAGAAAAACCTTCGGGACGGTATCTTCAGATGTTTCGGCAGGTACAACACATGTGGTGAATTATTCCAAGTGTCCGATGACGACAACACAGGGATTGCGAAACACAATTTCTCCATGCGGCGCATCGGGCAGTTCACTGGTCAAATCCTGGCCGGGGAAGTGCAGGGCTTCGTGCATTTCCTTGCGCCAGCGCGGGCAGTTGGTCACGTCGTAAACGACGCCATTGTGCGCAATCCACTTGCGGCTGCCGCGCTCGCCGTCGTTGCGGCGCAGTTCCTGGAGCGTGACGGGACGGTCGGGGATGTTCATTGTTCGAATTATACCGTTTTGCAAGATTCATAATCCTTACACATATAAAAGGCGTTTCCAGCGTGATTGCCAAATTTGTCAACTTCCTTGCAACCTTTTATAATGGACGCATGACCCAACTCATCGAATGTATTCCCAACTTTTCAGAAGCCCGCCGCCCCGAAGTGGTAGAGGCGATTGTGGCGGCCGCCGCGTCCGTTCCCGAAGTGACCATCCTCGACCGGTCATCGGACGCCGACCACAACCGCACGGTGTTGACCTTCGCCGGGACTCCCGCCGGGGTGGAGGAGGCTGCCTTTCGGGCAATTGCCCGGGCCGCCGAATTGATTGACCTGAACCAGCACACTGGCGAGCATCCACGCATTGGCGCAACGGATGTCGTCCCCTTCGTGCCGCTCTCTGGTGTGACGATGGAAGAGTGCGTGGCGCTCGCCAATCGCCTTGCGGAGCGTGTAGCCAAAGAACTAAAACTCCCCGTCTACCTTTACGAGGCCGCCGCCCGCCGCCCGGAGCGCGCCAATCTGGAAGTCATCCGGCGCGGGCAGTATGAGGGGCTCAAAGCCGAAGTCGAAACCGACCCCAACCGCGCCCCCGATTACGGCCCCGCCAAACTCGGACCGGCCGGCGCAACCGTCATTGGCGCGCGCGCCCCGCTGGTGGCGTTCAACGTTTATCTCACCACGGAAGATGTCGCCATCGCCAAAGCAATCGCAAAAGCCGTGCGCCAGTCCTCGGGCGGGTTCCGCTTCGTGAAGGCCGCCGGTTTCCTCGTAGAGGGCCGCGCCCAGGTCTCGATGAACCTGACGGATTACCGCCAGACGCCGATTGCGCGGGTGGTGGAGGCGATTCGGCGCGAGGCGGCGCGTTATGGCGTCGGAATCCATCACAGCGAACTGGTCGGCCTGATTCCGCAAGAAGCGATGGTCGATGCGGCGGTCTGGTACACCCAACTGGACGGGTTTACGCCGGACCAGGTGCTGGAAACGCGCCTGTTTGCGGCGCAACAATCACCCAATCACCCAATCACCCAATCGGATTTCCTGGATGACCTGGCCGCTGCCACGCCGGCGCCGGGCGGGGGCTGCGCGGCGGCTTACGCGGGCGCGATGGGCGCCGGGCTGGTGGCGATGATGGCCGGGCTGACGGCTGGCCGGAAAAAGTATGCCGCCTTCGACGAGCAGGCCAGGGCGATTTTGACCGAGGCCGAAACCCTGCGCGCGGACTTGACCGCCGCCGTTGACGAGGATGCCGCCGCGTTCGAGGCGGTCATGGCAGCGTTCAAACTGCCCAAAGACTCCGAAACGCAGGCCGCGCTGCGCCAGACCGAAATCGAAAAGGCTACCCTTCATGCCGCGCGCGTTCCGCTCAAGGTGGCGGGCATGGCCGCGCGGGTTATCGAACTGGCCGTGCAGATTGTGGCGGCGGGTAACCTGAACGCCATCAGCGACGGGGCGAGCGGCGCGGCCATGGCGCGGGCCGCCCTGACCGCCGCCGGGTATAACGCGCGAATCAACATCAACAGCCTGCAAGACAAAGCCGCAGCCGCCGGTCTGCTGGAAGAACTGGAAACGCTCGAAGCGCGGGCGAATGCCGCCGAGGGGCAAATTCGTCAATCATTGGAAATGCGCGGGGGAATTTCTGCTCGATGAGCCGGATTCTGCTGCTGGTAATGTTGGCCGTTTTATCGGCCTGTTCTTCGCCACCCGCGCCGGAGCAGACGCCGCTGGTCACGGTTTCCGTTATGGAAACAGTTGTTCCATCCCAGACGCCTCCCGCGCCGGGGTCCACCTTCACGCCTTCCGCCACGGCGGCCCCCTCAGCGACGCCGACTGCTGAAATAACGGTGATCAGCGAGGCGTGTACAGCCAGCCCGGTCTGCTATTTAGACGGGCATTTCCTGTTTCAGCGACCGGTTCCTTTGACGGGGCCGCATTCCATCGAGCGGTCTTATCCCTATGGCAGCACGCAGGACGGCAAACGGGAAGTCCATCATGGGGTCGAGTTCTACAACCCGCAAGGCACGCCCGTGCTGGCCGCCGCCGCCGGGGAGGTGGTCTTTGCGGGCGATGACGCGCTGCCTCTCCCGCCGGGAGAGGGCCGGGGTGAGGGCGGTCCGCTGGCCTGGGTGCCGGCGTTTTATGGCAATGTGATTGTGCTGGAGCACTCGCTGGGCGGCGAGATGTTTTATACCCTTTACGGGCATTTGTACCGCGTTGGGGTGAGCGCCGGGCAGCGAGTGGCGGCGGGCGAGCCGATTGGCGAGGTGGGCGCGAGCGGCACGGCGATTGGCAGTCACCTGCATTTCGAGATTCGGCGCGGGGCGAATGATTATTTTGCGACCCGCAACCCGGAATTGTGGCTTGCGCCGCCGGAGGGGACGGGCGTGCTGGCCGGGCGAATTGTGGACGGGCGCGGCAGCCTGGTGAAGGGGCTGGTGAACGTCCAGCGCATGGAAAACGGGACATTCAACCCGCTTTCGGTCGGTTCGGCGGCGGTCTACGCCCCGACCGGCGTGAACGGGGATGATGCGTTGCAGGAAACCTTCGCGCTGGGCGAGATTCCGGCGGGCGAGTATCGTTTGTCACTGGTTCATTATGGGATGGTGTATGAACAGGTGGTAAAAATCGAGGCGGGACGGTTGACGTTTGTTATTTTTTTGGTGAAGTAGTGATTTTCTCTTGCAAAGCCGCCAAGAGCGCCAATCTTTTGAGTATTTTTTGCGCCTTTGCCCGTAAGGGTATTGCGTGAACCTTTTCCCAGGGCAGATTTCAGAAACCACAAAATCCGTTGGAACCATGGATTCTTCATTCTTTTTTTGATGAGTGCAAATTCGTGCAGATTAGTGGATAAACGGGTTGGCTTTATAATTCGGAGCCAGCGGCAAGCCGCTGGAGTCCAAAACTGATGTAGAGGAGACGTTATGGGATTAAAACCTGACCATTGGATTCGCAAGATTGCGCGCGAGCAAGGCATGATTGAGCCGTTCGTGGACAGCCAGGTGCGCAAGGGCGTCATTTCGTATGGCGTGTCGTCTTATGGGTATGACCTGCGCGTGGCCGATGAGTTCAAGATTTTTACGAACGTATTTGGCGCGGTGGTGGACCCGAAGCATTTCGACCCAAAGAGCATGGTCGATTTTGTGGGCGAGGTGTGCATTGTGCCGCCCAACTCGTTCGCGCTGGCGCGCTCGATTGAGTATTTCCGCATTCCGCGCGGGGTGCTGACGGTTTGTCTCGGAAAATCGACTTACGCGCGCTGTGGAATCATTGTTAACGTGACTCCCTTCGAGCCGCAGTGGGAGGGCTACGTCACGCTCGAAATCTCGAACACGACGCCGCTGCCGGCCAAAATCTACGCCAACGAGGGGCTGGCGCAGGTGTTGTTCTTCGAGGCGGACGAGGAGTGCGAGGTGAGTTACGCCGATAAGAAGGGCAAGTACCAGAACCAGAAGTCGATTGTGCTGCCGAAGTTGTAAGCACCTTTTTCTTCCATCAGAAAGTAAACAAACAAATCCGCAACCGGGTTGCGGATTTGTTTTATCTTGCGCTGATAGCATCCCTACTGCACAATCGTGCGCGTGCGGTAGAGGCCTTCCTGCTCTTCGGCGGTGATGCGGCGGAAGGAGTATTGGTAACCGTAGTAGATGGCAAAGGCGTAAAAGAGCAGGTCGATGAATGAGAAGGAAGCGATGAAGATTTCCAGGTCGGCGGCGGGGTTGGTGAGCATGTAGAACAGGACATCGAGCAGCGAGGCCGAATATTCGCGGGAAATGACCGCCGCGAACATCAGGAAGTTGCCCAGGATGCAGCTGAAGAGCGCCAGCCCGGCCCCGGCGAAGCCGAAGGCTTTATCGACGCCTTTGCCGAAGGTGCGAATCGACCAGCCAACCATGAAGGCCACGCCGATTGCCATCCAGCCAATCTGGTAGTTGGTTAAGTAACTGATGACGCCCCACAGGATGGAGCCGAGCAGGGCGGCAATGGCCCCGGCGGCGATGCCCAGGGTCAGGTTTTGCTCTTCGCGGATTTGTTCCATGAAATGCTGGATTTTGAGCGGGTCTGGTTCGCGGATGGTCTGGAGTTGCGGTTCCTGGGGCGGTTTTTCTGGATACGCGCTCATCGTGTTTCTCCCTGTTTGGTGGTTGTCGAGCAGTGTCGAGACATGGCTGCCGGTCTGGGCCGGGATGTTGATTCAATACAGGTACTATAGCAAAAATGTCCCTATCCGTCATGTGTCATTTGTCACGAAAATCGGAAGGGGTCATGACCTGAACACGAGATGGTTACCGTTAGAACCTACGCATCGTCCGGGACTTTGCCCGGAAGATGAGGCCCCTGCGGGGCAGTGGACAAAGGGTGTTCAAATCAGTATGCTCGAATCATCTGAC
>DAOUAZ010000152.1:0-14054 GCA_034432975.1 Anaerolineales bacterium
CGCCGCCCAGCCCCTGCGCGAAGCGGTGCGGCTCCGGGTTGTCGAGCAGGATATGCGGCTTCACCAGCCCCGCCGGTTTGAGCGCGGACTGGTAGATGAACCCGAAACCGGGCCGGCCCGCCAGCGTTCCGAGCAGCATCACAGCGGCCACCAGCCCCGCCAGCCAGGGCAGGTTGAAGACAAATGCGATGATATTGAGCGCGATGATGATGACCTGGTTGACGGTCATCGCGCTGTGGTCGATTTTTTTGAGTGATTCCATAAAATAACTCTCTCCAAATTTGGTTTGAAATCGTCCCGAAGGGTTTCGATGGTCATCAAAATTATGCGTAAAAACCTTCGGGACGTTTGACTACTGAAGGACTTAAACAAACACGTCACCTGACCTGTTTTACATGGTTTGCAAAACAAAAGAACGGCTCGAAAATCGCCATGTGCTTGGGTTCACATGCGGGATTCGCGCGCCGTTCCTTCGGTCAGGTGACGTGTTTTGTTTCTACGAAGGCGCGGCGGTTACGAACCCCGCGCCATACAGGAGCAAAGCAAATTGAATTTCTTCATAACCAGTATTTTACACCTCTGTACGCTAAAGTCAAGCAAGCTGGAATAGTTTTTATCAAAATATTAACAAAAATTGCGCCAGCAGTTGCGCTGCTGGCGCAAAATCTCCTGATTTTTCTCGAAAGCCGGGAGACTCTCGACTCCAGAGACTTACTCTTCCTTCTTGGATTCCATTTCCTTCTTGTGCGCTTCCACAATTGGCTGGGCCAGGTGTTGCGGCACGATGTCGTAGTGGTCGAATTCCATTGTGAAGTGGCCGCGTCCGCCGGTCAGTGAGCGCAGTTGGGTGGTGTAGCGCAACATTTCGGCCAGCGGGACGTGCGCGATGATGGTGGTGCTGCCGCGCTCGGCCTCGGTGCCTTGCACGCGCCCGCGCCGGATGTTCATGTCACCCATGATGTCGCCCATGTTCGCATCGGGGACGGTGACGCGCACGGCCACAATCGGCTCGAACAAGACCGGCCCGGCATCTTGCACGGCCAGTTTGAAGGCTTCGCGTCCGGCGGTTTCGAAGGCCACCGGCTTGCTATCGACCGGGTGTTCCTTGCCGTCATACACGATGACTTTGACATTGCTGAGCGGATACCCGGCGAAAACGCCATGCTCCATCGCCGCGCGGATGCCCTTTTCGATGGGCGGCAGGTACGACTTGGACAGGTTCATGCCGACCAATTCATCGGTAAACTCGAAATCGCCCTCGCTGTAGGGTTCGATGCGCAGGTGGACTTCGCCGAATTGGCCCGAGCCGCCGGTCTGCTTCTTGTGGCGGTATTGCGCCGAGGCCTTGCGGGTGATGCCTTCGCGGTACGGCACTTTGGGTTCCGCAGTGACCAGCCCAACCTGGAATTTCGCCTGGGCGCGGTTGATGACGACATCGATATGCTGGTCGCCCATGCCTTGCAGGATGGTCTGCCCGGTCGATTGCTCGTTATACCAGGAGAGCGTCATGTCTTCTTCGCACAGGCGGGTCAGGGTGGGCGAAATCTTGGCAGCGTCGGCCTGGGTCTTGGGCTGGATGGCAACGCGATAAAGAGCGTGCGGGTAATTCGGGACAGGAACCGTGACCGGATGAGTCTTGTCGCAAAGCGTATCGCCAGTAACGGTCACACTCAACTTGGTGACACAGGCAATATCCCCGGCGTGCGCCACTTTGATGGGCAGGGCTTCTTTGCCGCGCTGGACATGCAGGCCAGCCATGCGCTCATCGACGCTTTTGGTCTGGTTCCACAGGTGAACGTCATTGGCAACGCTGCCCGAAAGGATTTTGAAATAGGTCATCTTGCCTACGAACGGGTCGGCAGTGGTCTTCCAGACGTACAATGCCACTGGCCCGGCATTGCTGGCCGATAACTTTTCTTCGCCGCCCTTGCCCTCGACCACGACTTCGGGTCGCTGGGCAGGGTTGGGCATCAGGTCGATGAGGGCGCTCAACAGCGGCCCGACGCCTTTCGCGTGTCCGGCGGCAGAAACAAATACAGGAGTGAAAGCCCCATTCTGCACGATGGCTTTCAGCCCTTTCAGGATTTCCTCCTGGCTGAGTTCCCCGTCTTCGAAGTATTTTTCCATCAGAGAGTCGTCGCCCTCGGCGGCGGCTTCCATCAAAGAGGTACGGGCTTCCTCGGCGGCAGACTTGAACTCTGCCGGGATGTCTTTGGCGGCCTTGCCGTCGCCTTCGTAGGCCTTCATCGTCACCAGGTCGATAACGCCATGAAAATTCAGTTTCTCGCCGAGCGGCAACTGTACTTTAATCAGGCGCGCCCCGGCAGCCTGGGCATATCCTTCGACCGATTGATAGGCTTTCTCGAAGTTGGCATTTTCGCGGTCCATCTTGTTGATGACCACGAAGCGCGGCAGGCTGAACTGGTCGCAGTAGCTCCAGGCCAGTTCGGTTCCGACTTCCATGCCGGCCACCGAATCGACCAGGATGACCGCGCCGTCAGCCACGCTCAGGGCCGAAATCATTTCGCCGATGAAGTCGGTAAAGCCGGGCGCATCCAGCACATTGATTTTATGGTCACGGTATTCGACGGGAACGACGCTGGTGTACAGGGAAATCTTGCGGCGAATTTCTTCTTCATCGTAGTCGGAGATGGTCGTGCCATCATCCGTCTTTCCCAGGCGAGTGGCAGCCCCTGTAAAATGAAGAAAAGCCTCCGCCATCATTGTCTTCCCGGCGCCGCCGTGCGCGACCAGAGCAATATTGCGGAGGTACTCGGTGGTGTACTCTTTCATGGAGACTTACTCCTCGTATCAAGGATTGGAAAAAATTGCAGCGGGCTGAATTTTAAGAGAAGTCTGCCCAATTGTCAAAGCGAAATGAACGTAATTGTACCTTTTTTCTTGCGCCTTAAGTCACGAGTTTGGACTCCGTCCCAAATTTCAGGCTTTCGATATGTTTCCAGCGGCTACTCGTGCTAAAATCACAACATCGCCCCGCATCATTTATCCTTGGAATATTTTTATGGATATTTTCCGCCGCCTGTCGTTTTTCTTCTCGTACTTTCACCGTCCGCCCTGGGACAGCGGCGTGACCCCGCCGGAACTGCTGTCTTTCCTCGAGGGCAGACCCCCGGGCCGGGCCATCGACCTGGGCTGCGGCACTGGCACCAACACGATAACCCTGGCATCCTACGGCTGGCAGGTGACGGGCGTCGATTTCATCCCGGCGGCGCTTCAACAGGCGCGCCAGAAGGCCAGGCAGGCCGGCGTGACCGCCGATTTCGTCCTGGGGGACGTGACCCGGCTCGACCGCTTCAGCGGCCCGTATGAATTGGCGCTGGACATTGGCTGTTTCCACAGTCTATCCGAAAAAGGGAAAAAAGAATACATCCGCCAGGCAGACCGCCTGCTCGCGCCGGGCGGGTTCTGGCTTTTGTACGGTTTCCTGACCGAATTTTCCCCGCCGGGAATCTTTCCCTCTGACATCGACGCGATTCGCGGCCTGTTTCGCATGACTTCCTACAAAGACGGGTTCGACCACGGGAAGCGCGCCTCGGCCTATTTTACCTTCCAGAAACCCTGACAAGATGAGAGTTCTCTTCCTGTTCCTGGACGGCGTCGGGCTGGGTCTCGACGACCCGGCCCTGAATCCCTTTGCGCGCGCCGACCTGCCGAACCTGACCGGGCTGTTGGATGGGCGCAGGCTGTTGGCCGACTCCGCGCCGTTCCAAAACGGGCGCGCCACGCTCCTGGCGCTGGATGCCTGCCTGGGCGTGGCTGGCTTGCCCCAATCGGCCACCGGGCAGGCGGTTTTATTGACCGGGCGCAACATCCCCGCTGAAATTGGCTATCACTACGGCCCCAAACCAGACAAAGCCACCGCCGCTACGCTCGAAGATGGCGGCATTTTTGGCGTCCTGAGCCGCGCCGGCAGGCGCGTTGCGCTCGTCAACGCCTATCCGTCGGCTTATTTCCAGGGCATCCACTCCGGCAGGCGGCTGTATTCCTCCATTCCGTTGGCGGTGACGAAGGCCGGGCTTACCCTGCGCAGCGCGGAGGATTTGATGGCTGGCAAGGCCATCAGCGCGGATTTTACCGGGCAGGGCTGGCATGAACGCCTGGGTCATCCCGAAATCCCGCTGCTTTCGCCGCCGGAGGCCGGTCGGCGCCTGGCCGAGTTATCGGCTGGGCTGGACTTTGCCTTCTTCGAGTACTGGCTGACTGATTACGCCGGTCACGGGCAGGAGATGGGCGCGGCTGCGCGCTTGCTGGAGCAGTTCGACGCCGTCTTGGGCGGCCTGCTCTCAGCCTGGGACGATGAGAATGGCCTGGTACTTCTCACGTCCGACCATGGCAACCTGGAAGATGTTTCTACGCGGCGGCACACTGCCAGCCTGGTTCCGCTGCTCGTGGTGGGGAATGCCCGGGCGCGTGAGAAATTTTCAGGGATCAAAGATTTGACCGGCGTCGCCCCGGCGATTTTGGAGATTGTGTAAGAGGACGGCGAGAGTACATCTCGCTCCACATTAACACAATGTATGAATAAACTAGAAAAATATCATAAATATTGACTTTTTTAGTCCGATTTGCTATAATCCTTGCGAAACAAAAAACATTCCAACCCCAGGCGCAACGCCGAAAAGTAAAAATCTCAGGAGCAGTTATGTCACAACTGGAAATCAAGAACCTGCATGTCGGCATCGACGGCAAGGAAATCGTCAAAGGGCTCAACCTGACCATCCACCCTGGCGAAATTCACGCCATTATGGGGCCGAATGGCACGGGCAAATCGACCCTTTCTTACGCATTGATGGGACACCCGCTCTACGAAGTGACCGAGGGTGAGGTTTGGTTCAAGGGCCAGAACATCCTTGAGTTGGAGCCGGACGAGCGCTCTCGGCTGGGGCTTTTCCTGGCCTTCCAGTACCCGGTCGCCATCCCGGGCGTAACGGTAGCAAACTTCCTGCGCTCGGCCATCAATGCCCGCCGCCGGGCCGAAAATCCTGAAGACAAGGGCATCCCGATTCCTGAATTCCGAAAAATGCTGAAGAGCAAGATGGAAATGCTCAAGATGGACCAGGCCTTTGCCGGGCGGTATCTCAATGATGGTTTTTCTGGCGGCGAGAAGAAGCGCGCCGAAATTTTGCAGATGGCCACCCTCCAGCCGAGCATTGCCATATTGGATGAGACTGACTCTGGTCTCGATATCGACGCCCTGCGGATTGTCTCGGATGGCGTCAATGCCCTGATGAGCAATGATATGGGCGTGCTGGTGATTACCCACTACCAGCGCCTGCTCAACTATATCAAGCCCCACTTCGTCCATGTCATGATGAACGGCCGCATCGTCGAGAGCGGCGGCCCCGACCTGGCCCTGCATCTCGAAGAACACGGTTACGACTGGATTCGTGAAAAAGTCGAAGAAGCCGCCTGATAATTTTATTGGTTACTGGAGTTTACTATGAGCGAAGATGCCCAGATTCTTGCCGAAATTGGCGAGTACAAGTACGGTTTTCATGACCGTGATGATAATTATGTGTTCAAGTCGCAAAAAGGCTTGAGCCGTGAAGTGGTAGAAAATATCTCGCGCATGAAGGGCGAGCCGGAGTGGATGCTGGAGTTTCGCTTGAAAGCGCTCGACCACTTCCTGAAGCGTCCGATGCCCAACTGGGGCCCGGCGCTGAAGGAACTCAACCTCGATGACATTTACTATTACGTCAAACCGACCGAAAAACAGGAAAAATCGTGGGATGACGTTCCCGATGACATCAAGCGCACGTTCGACCGGCTCGGTATTCCCGAAGCGGAGCGCAAGTTCCTGGCCGGGGTAGGCGCGCAGTATGAGTCCGAAATGGTCTATCACTCCATCCAGGAGCATCTCGAAAAGCAGGGCGTCATCTTCCTGTCCATCGAAGACGGCCTGAAGCAGTATCCCGATTTGTTCCGCGAATACTTCGGAACGGTTGTCCCCATCGAAGATAACAAATTTGCAGCGCTCAACTCGGCGGTTTGGTCGGGCGGTTCGTTCGTCTATGTGCCGAAAGGCGTCAAGGTCGACTTGCCGCTTCAGGCTTACTTCCGCCTGAACACCGCCAACGTTGGTCAGTTCGAGCGCACCCTCATCATCGTGGACGAAGGCGCGCAAGTACACTATGTGGAGGGCTGTTTCCTCGCCGGCGCGCAGGTACGTACCCGCCAGGGCGAAAAACCCATCGAGCAGGTGCAGGTCGGCGACGATGTGTTGACTCACCTGGGCCGCTGGCGCAAGGTGTATCATACCCAAGTGCGGCCTTATCACGGCAAAATTTACAATATCCAATACTACGGCGATAGCAAACGCGCGCTGCGTGTTACCGCAGAACATCCGCTGCTGGTTGTGCGCCGTCAGCGTCAGTCGGAGCGCAACAAGGAATTCCAACTCGTTTGGGCGCGCGCCGATAGCGTCAGCGAAGGTGATTACCTGGTGCTGCCGGTGTATCAGCCTGAGGCTGAACTCGTGGTAGCGGGAATAAATGTCGAAATCGGTCGCGGTCGCCATGCGCCGGTGCAACGTCATGTTGAATTTCCACAGGAAGCGGGTTTTTATCGCTTGCTTGGCTACTATTTTGCTGAAGGGCATGTGGATAACGAGCATTATCTCACCCTGTCTTTCAACGCCGAAGAAGGTGACCTGCTCTCGGATGCAAAAAATCTGTTCCGGCGTTACTTTGGCAAAGCCCCCATCGAAAACGCCCCTCGCCACAATGGGCAAACCCTGGTGCTTGCCTCCACGGAAGCCGCCCGCGCTTTTGCCCGTGAGTTCGGTGCCAATGTTTATGAAAAACGCATTCCGGAATGGATTTCGAGCGCTCCCCGCGAATTCCTGACTGAATTTGCGCGCGGCATGTGGCTCGGAGATGGAAGTTACGATGCCCGCAAAAATATGTTCCGCTACAATTCGATTTCAGCCAATCTGGCATACACCTTCCGCGATGCCCTCCTGCGCCTGGGGATTGCCGCTTCGGTGAACTATCAGAAGCGCACTGCTCCCCGCAAAGATATTTACGCGGTGGTGATTGCCTCCCCGTTCAACCCGCAATTCGGCGAGATAGTGGGCGTGCAGGCTCCCGCAGGCGGCTGGAGCGGTTCACCGTTTGTGCTGGACGAAAATTTCCAGTACATGCCCATCAAGAGCATCACCATCGAAGAGCAGGAAACCGAAGTGTACAATTTCTCGGTAGAAGAAGACGAATCATATCTGGCGGAAGGCGTCATTTCGCACAACTGCACCGCGCCCCAATACACCACCGACTCCTTCCACAGCGGCGTTATCGAAATCATCGTCAAAAAAGGCGCGCGCTCGCGCTACAGCACCATCCAGAACTGGAGCACCAACGTCTACAACCTCGTCACCCAGCGCGCGAAAGTGTTCGAGAATGCTGCCCACGAATGGGTGGACGCCAATCTCGGCTCGAAGGTCACAATGAAGTACCCCTCCTGCTACCTGATGGAACCCGGCGCGCACGGCGAAATGCTCTCCATGGCCTTCGCCGGGCCAGGCCAGATTCAGGATGCCGGTTCCAAAATGGTGCACTTCGCGCCGGGAACCACCAGTAAAATTACCTCCAAGTCGATTTCCAAGAGCGGCGGACGGGCCTCGTATCGCGGCCTGCTCAAGGTTTACAAAGGCGCCAAGGGCGTCAAGTCCAACGTGGTCTGCGACGCGCTGCTGCTCGACCCGCGATCCCGTTCGGACACCTATCCGTACATTGAAATCGACGAGGACGACGTGACGATTGGTCACGAGGCTTCGGTCTCCAAGGTTGGCGAAGAGCAACTCTTTTACCTGATGTCGCGCGGCCTGAACGAAGAAGAAGCCACCACAATGGTCGTCTCCGGCTTCATCGAGCCGCTCGTCAAGGAACTGCCGATGGAATACGCTGTCGAAATGAACCGCCTCATCCAGTTGCAGATGGAAGGGAGCATCGGCTGACATGGAAGAAAAACCAAAGGTTGTTGTCTCTTCCCGCTCCCGCCGCCCGGATGCCGCTGCGAAAGAATTTTCCTTTTCCCAGGCCGATGCGCGGATGGATGGCGCGCTGAACGAATACCGCGCCCGCGCCTGGAACGAGTTCAAGAAAGTCGGCCTGCCCGACACTTCTCTGGAGGCCTGGCGGCGCACCGATATTCACCAACTCCCGGCTGACAAGTTTGCCTTCCCCAAGCAGGGCGATTACGAAGACCTGCCGCCTGTCCGCGAAGATTTGATGATGCCCCTGGCCGATGGGCAGCACGGCGGGCAAATCATCCTGCTCCCCGGCGGCGCGACGGTCGATTTGGATGAAAAACTCGCGGCGCAAGGCGTCATCTTTACCGACCTGCTGACCGCCGAGCGCGAACATCCTGAGCTGGCCGCCAAAATGATTGGGCGCGTGGTCAACCCCGAAGAAGGCAAGTTTGCTGCCCTGGCGGGCGCGCTGGCCCAAAACGGCGTCGTGCTTTACGTCCCGAAAGGACTCCAGGTCGAAGCCCCGCTGCACAGCATCCTGTGGGGGCCGGGCGGGTTTGCTCACATCTCGCACCTGCTTGTCCTGGTGGATGAAGGCGCGTCGGTCACGTATATCCACGAAGCCGCTTCGCCCGACGAACCCGGCATCGATACCATGCACGCCGGGCTGGTCGAAATCCAGGTTTTACAGGGCGCCAACCTGCGCTTTGTGGAACTGCAATCGTGGGGACGCCGCGTCTGGAATTTCAGCCATGAGCGCGCCCGCGTCGAGCGCGACGCCCAATTGGACTGGATTTTCGGCGCGATTGGCTCGCGCCTCACCAAGAATTTTTCCGAACTGGACCTGGCCGGTCAGGGCGCGCAGGGCCGCATGTCGGGCTTTTACTTCACCGACGGCGCCCAGCACCTCGACCACGATACCCAGCAAAACCACCTTGCCCCCAACACCACCAGCGACCTTCTGTTCAAGGGCGCGTTGAAGGGCAAGAGCCGCTCGGTCTGGCAGGGCATGATTTACGTTGCTACCGGCGCGCAGAAAACGGACGGCTACCAGACCAACCGCAATCTCGTGCTGGATGAACGCGCCCGCGCCGACAGCATCCCCGGCCTCGAAATCTGCGCTGACGATGTGCGCTGCACGCACGGCGCGACGGTCGGAAAACTGGAGCAGGAGCCGCTCTTCTATCTCAAATCGCGCGGCATCCCGCAGGCCGAGGCCGAAAAACTGGTCGTCGAAGGCTTTTTCGACCCGATTTTCCAGCGCATTCCCTTCGAGGGCGTGCGCGAGCGCTTCCAGGAGTACATTGCAGACAAGATGTCTGAATAGAATCGCAGTCAACGTCCCGCAGGTAGTTTTGGCAGCGCGAATCGGGTCATAACAACCTTGGGGACGGTGATGTTTCAGGTGACCGCCGACGGCCGACTGCTGGCCGCCCTCCGGTCTGCTGTCTGCTTCGGCGGTTTTTATGCTATTCCTTCGTCAGTTCGCGGAATTCAATCCGCGTTACGGCGATTTCGCCGAAGATTTGCATTCCACTGTTTGGTGAACCTCCCGAAGGTTTTCGGGGCGCAATTTCGGTGATTTCCAGAACCCATCGGGACGGTTTGAAATCATATTGAGAATTGCTACGGTTTCGCGGCAAATTTGCATTCCAATGCCAAATTGATGTAAAATACTACGATTTTTGTATCTTCTCAAAAAAATGGGGAAACGTCCCGACACTTGCGCCTGCGCGACAAGCGCTGGTGAGGTTTGCTTGAAAAACCTGGTTGAGCCGTTCGAACCGCTCGGCTGAGCGCTCGCGGGACGGTGCTTCTCTCCCCAAAATATTGAGAAGATACCGATTTTTCGGTTTTCCTGGAAATTTTGAGTCTATAATAGATTGAGGCAGTCTTATGAAACAACCTGTTCGTCCACCCGTCCTCCCCAAAACCGGTGAATTGAAGCCCAAGCGCAGCCTGCGCGGCGGCTCTGCCGCATATTCTTTCATGCGCTCCCCAACGGCGCAATATGCCTTCGAGGTTGGCGATGTCGTCGAAGCCTTGTGCGACCATGAAAAGGGCAATGACCGCGTGCGCGGCTGGCTGAAGGGCATTGTCGTGCAAATCGACAACAAAATGGTCGCCGTGCAGTTCCGCTCCAACGTATTCCTGACCGACGGCTGGATGGTTCCCGACCGCATCCTGTGGTATCCCACCAATTCTGACCAGATTCGCCCGGCCGGCACCGGCAAAAAAACCGCGCCTATCGTCAAAAAGAGCCTGCCCAAAGACGATATTCCCGATTACTAACCGAAAAACCGGACAACCGGCTCACTGGAAAACTTGTCTCATGACCTTTGATGTTGCCAAACTCCGCGCCGATTTTCCCATTCTCCAGCGCGAGGCGCGCCCCGGCGTGCCGCTGGCCTATCTCGATTCGACCGCTACGGCTCAAAAACCGCTGGCCGTCATCCAGGCGATGGACGATTACTACCGCCGCTCTAACGCCAACATCCATCGCGGCGTTCACACCCTGGCCGAAGAAGCCACTGCGCTTTATGAAGGCGCGCGCGAGAAGATTGCCAAATTTATCAACGCGCCTGCCTCGAAGCAGGTGATTTACACCCGCAATACCACCGAATCCATCAACCTGGTGGCCTATTCCTGGGCGCGCGCCAACCTCAAAGCGGGCGATTTGGTCATCCTGACCGAGATGGAACATCACAGCAACCTGGTGCCCTGGCATATCCTGGAGATGGAGCGCGGCATCCGGCTGGAATTTATCCCCGTCACCGAAACTGGTCTGCTCGACCTCGACGGATACAAAAAACTGCTCGAACAGGGGCCGAAACTGGTTTCGTTTACGCACATGTCGAATGTCCTCGGCACCATCAACCCGGCGGTGGATATCATCCGGTTGGCGCGCCAGGCCGGGGCGCTGACGCTGGTCGATGGGGCGCAGTCCGTTCCCCATTTCGCGGTCGATGTGCAGGCATTGGATGTCGATTTCCTGGCGTTTTCGGCGCACAAGATGTGCGGCCCGACCGGGGTTGGCGTGTTGTATGGCAAGGCCAGCCTGCTCGAGGCCATGCCGCCCTTCCTCGGCGGCGGCGATATGATTCGGGAAGTCAAACTGCGCTCGTTCAAACCGAACGCCCTGCCGCACAAGTTCGAGGCCGGCACGCCCGCCATTGCTGAAGTGGTCGGATTTGGCGCGGCCTGCGATTACCTGACCTCGATTGGCATGGACAATATCGCCGCGCACGAACACGAGATAACGGAATACGCCCTCGAACGGTTGGAAGAAATCCCCGGCGTGAAAGTGTTCGGTCCCGGGATACAAGATAAAGGCGGGGTGGCCGCGTTCACGCTCGAGGGAGTCCATCCCCATGATGTCGCCCAAATCCTCGACCAGGACGGCGTGGCCGTTCGCGCCGGTCATCACTGCGCCCAACCCCTGCACGAGAAATTCCACATCCCCGCCACCTCGCGCGCCAGTTTCTATCTCTACTCCACGAAAGAAGAGGTGGATAAACTGGTCGATGGCATCTATAAAGTCAAAAAGTATTTTGGATAGCCATTGGTTGCCCGGTTCTCCTGTTGCCCGGTCGTCCCGTTCAAAACCCAAAAACCGAAAAACTGGAAAACCGAATAACCGGAGAAGCACCGTCCCGCGAGCGCTCAGCCGAGCGGTTCGAACGGCTCAACCAGGTTTTTCAAGCAAACCTCATCTGCGCTTGTCGCGCAGGCGCAAGTGTCGGGACGTTTCCTCATTTTTTGAGAAGATTCGAAAACTGGAAAACCGAATAACTGGAAAAAACATGGACGACCTCTACCGCGAAGTTATCATCGAACACTACAAAAACCCCGGCTACCGGGGCCACCTCGACCCGCACGATTACGCCTTTGCCGACAGCAACCCGCTGTGCGGCGACCACATCGAGATTACCCTGCGCGTCGATGGCGAGAATAAAATCAGCGAGGCCGCCTTCCAGGGGCATGGCTGCGCCATTTCGCAGGCCTCCGCCGATTTGCTGCTCGAATCCATTATCGGCAAATCGCTCGAGGAAGTCAGGCATCTCGATAAAGAGTATGTCCTCGACCTGATCGGCCTCGACCTCGGCCCGGTGCGCCTGAAGTGCGCCCTGCTGTCGCTCAAAGTGCTCAAGGCCGGCGTCTACGGCCTGGGCGAAGCCCCCGATTCGCTCGTGGAATGAAACCAGCCCTCCAGGCGCGCCTGTTGGCCGCGCTCGAACTTGCCCTGCTTGCCAGCCTGGTGCTGGCTGTCCTGCTCCCGTATTCCCCGGCTCAACGACCCGTCCCAAGCCGCGATTCGGGAGTTTTTTCATACATTGGCTGGCGCATTACCCAGGGCGAGCTGCCCTACCGCGATATTTGGGACCACAAAGCCCCGGTTATTTTCTATCTCGACGCGCTTGGCCTGCTCCTGACCCCGGATTCAAGTTGGGGAATCTGGCTGGTGGAGGTTGCTGCCCTCGGGCTGGCCGCCGCGCTGGGATATTTCCTGCTCAAACGGCTTTTCGACGGCCTGACTGCCGCCTTGCTCTCGTTCCTCTGGCTGTGTTCTGGCTTTTACCTGCTCGCCGGGGGCAACCTGACGAGCGAATACGCCCTCCCCTTGCAGTTTGCCGCGCTGTGGCTGTTTTACCGCGCTGATAATTCTCCCCGTTAACCTGGCATGGATTTGCCCTGGGCGCAGTCACTGCGCTATTGTTTTTCACCCGTCAAAATGCGATTGCCATCCCCGCGGCGATTGGCGTTTACCTGCTCGCCAGCCGCCTTTCGCGCGGGAAACCCCGCCAATTGTGGCGGGAAGCCTGGCCCATCCTCTTGGGTGGGCTGCTGGTCACGGTCTTTATCGCAGGCTTTTTCGCCGTTCAGGGCGCGTTGCGCGATTTTTGGGATCAGGTTTTCCTGTACAATTTCATCTACGTCGATGAGCGCGAGAGCAGCCAGCGCTTTGCGGCCCTGTTCAGCGCCATGAACAATCTATCGAACCTGGGATTGGCTCAGATCGCTGTATTGGGTTGGGTCGCCGGGCTGGGGCTGCTCCTCTTCAAGCGTGGGCGCATTCCCGCCGCGCAGCGTCCCGTTTGGTGGGTTGCCACCCTGGCCCTGCCGCTTGAATTGTACCTGGCCAGCCTGGGAGGCCGCCCGCGCGTGCCATACTTCCTCAGCCTGTTGCCCATTTTTGCCATCTGCGGCGGGATACTGGTACACCTGGCATTCGAGTCGCTCGTGCGCGACTTACCGCGCCTGGTCACTGCTGGATTGACGGTGATTCTCTTTGGCGGCCTGTGGCTGACCTTTCACAACGACTACAACAACCTCAGCGCCGGGCTGGTGGATTTTGGCCCGCAGGAACTGGTCACATACATCCAGCAAAATACCACGCCCGACGAGACCGTCCTGATGTGGGGCGCGGAGACAGCCTATAACTTTGCCGCCCGCCGCCGCAGTCCGGTGCGCTTTGTGTACCAATACCCGCTTTACCGCTCGGATTATGCCAATAAGGAAAACGTGACTGAATTCCTGACCGACCTGGAAGAGAATCCGCCGCGCTTGATTATCACTATCTCTGGCGACAGCCTGTCTGATATCCGCTTTGGCTTCCGCGACCACCAGATTGGCGGTCAAATGCAGAGAATCAAATCTCACTATAACGAGCCGATTGTGCTTGGCAATTGGCTCATCTACACGCGCATCGACCCATAGGAGAGAAAATGTTCAACTACACCTGCTTCGACGACTCGCAGGCAGAGTTTTACGAAATCGGCCCCGCCGACCTGCCGAATGGCGAGCGCCTGTTTGTCGAGATTGGTGATAAACCGATTGTTGTGTTCAACCTCGCCGGACAATATTTTGCGATTGGCGATGTCTGCACCCACGATGACGGCCCGCTCGGCGACGGCGGCCTGGAAGGCTACAACATCGTCTGCCCCCGGCATGGCGCGGAATTCGACATTCGCACCGGCAAGGTGATGATGATGCCGGCCGTTGTCGATATCCCGGCCTACCCGGTGCGGATTCAGGATGGGAATTTATTCGTGGGAATACCGAAAGA
>DAOUAZ010000153.1:0-27992 GCA_034432975.1 Anaerolineales bacterium
CTCCCACCCCAACCGCAGAATCGGTCAGCATCCAACTTCCCAACCCAGATGACTACACCTGGAGAGTCGTCGCCGAGAGACTGACCCAGCCGACCGACATCACCGGTGCCGGTGACGGCGCGAACCGCCTGTTCGTGCTGGAAAAACCCGGACGCATCCGCATCCTCCTGAACGACCAACTCCAGCCCACGCCCTTCCTCGACATTACCGACCGGGTTGGCGACGATTCATCAGAACAGGGATTGCTGGGACTGGCCTTCCATCCGAACTTTACTCAAAACGGCTATCTCTACGTCAATTACACTGACCGAAACGGCGACACGCGCCTCTCGCGTTTTACGGCTCGTGGAGAGAGCGCCGACCCGGGCAGCGAAAAGCTCATCCTGGCGGTCAAACAGCCCTACGCCAACCACAACGGCGGCGCAGTTAAATTCGGGCCAGATGGCTATCTCTACATCGCGCTGGGCGATGGCGGCTCGCAGGGCGACCCATTCGACAGCGCCCAATCAGGCAACTCCCTGCTCGGAAAAATCCTGCGCATCGATGTCGATAACGGCGACCCCTACGCCATCCCGCTCGATAACCCCTACGCTGGCAGCGGCGAGGTTTACCAGGAACTCTGGGCAATCGGCTTGCGCAATCCCTGGCGCATCTCCTTCGACCCGCTGACCGGCGACCTCTGGATTGGCGATGTGGGCCAAAGCGCCCGTGAAGAAATCAACCGCGTCCCCAGCGGCGCACCGGGCGGATTCAACTTCGGCTGGAATAAAATGGAAGGCAGCCTGCCCTTCGAGGGCAACAACCGCCCTGAATTTACCGCCCCGGTCGCCGAATATACCCGCTCGTTCGGCTGCTCCGTCACCGGCGGATACGTCTACGCCGGTCAGTCCATGCCCGAGTGGCAGGGAATCTACTTCTACGGCGATTACTGCTCCGGCAACATCTGGGGCCTGCCCGCCAGCACCGACATAGTCCCGGCTTCAGAAACCCAGTCCGTAGCCACGCTCCTGTTCGAATCCGGCCTGCGCATCTCCACCTTTGGCGTAGATGACTTCGGGGAATTGTACGTCGCCGATTATCCCGCCGGCGTCATCTACCGGCTGGAAAAGAAATAGGACTTATGTCATCCGGTATATGCCCTTTGTCAGCCGGGCTTATGACGCCTGTCACTGGCAAAGCTGTCAGACATATCCTAAAATAACAACGTGCTTTGGAGGTATTTATGGCTGAGAAAAAATGGGAAGTGACCAAAATCCGCTACTGTGACCATGTCGGCCACGAAGTAGCCTTCGAAACCGAAGTCGTTTACCCGATTGACTTCCTGCCCGACGCGCCGCGCGTCACCGCCCGGCGCTGCTCGAACGCCAAAGAATGCAACCTGTTCGACAAGCCCACCTGCGTCTGGTGTGGCACGAACCCCAATCACGAACCGCTCTAACGTCAATACCGGGCAGCCAATCCTCCTTGCCCGTGTAAAAACTCTCTCCTCCCTCTGAGTTGGTCTGGCCGCTCCCGCTGAAAACAGCGGGAGTGTGCCGTTAAGTGGGGCGAAATGATATTTCGCCATCGTTTTATGGTACAACTTACATAACGCGGAATTCATTCCGCATAAGCCCCGAAAGCAATCTTTCGGACTCCAAAACAGGAGCATTTCCCCATGTACACCGCATCCGAATCCCGTTATGAAAGCATGACCTACAAGCGCGCCGGGCGCAGCGGACTGAAACTGCCGCTCATCTCGCTGGGGCTGTGGTACAACTTCGGCGGCCTCGACCTGTTCGAGAACAGCCGCGCCATCGCCCGCCGCGCCTTCGACCTGGGCATCACCCACTTCGACCTGGCCAACAACTACGGCCCGCCGCCCGGCTCTGCCGAGGATAACTTCGGCAAATTGATGGCGCAGGATTTCCACCCCTACCGTGACGAACTCATCATCTCAACCAAAGCCGGTTACGACATGTGGCCCGGCCCCTATGGCGAATGGGGCTCGCGCAAAACCCTGCTTGCCAGCCTAAACCAGTCCCTCAAGCGGATGGGAGTGGAGTATGTGGACATCTTTTACAGCCACCGTTTCGACCCAGAGACCCCGCTCGAAGAGACGATGGGCGCGCTGGATGCGGCTGTCCGTCAAGGGAAAGCTCTCTACGCTGGAATCTCCTCCTACTCCCCTGAACAGACTCGTGAAGCCGCGCGCATCCTGCGCGAGATGGGCACCCCCTGCCTGATTCACCAACCGTCCTACAGCATGTTCAACCGCTGGGTCGAAGACGGCCTGCTCGACGCCGTCCGCGAGGAAGGGATGGGCTGCATCGTCTTTTCGCCGCTCGCCCAGGGATTACTAACCGACCGCTACCTGAACGGCATTCCCGCAGGCGCGCGCGCCACCAAAACCGAGCGCGTCTGGCTGACCAAAGACGACGTGGACAGGAACATCGCCAAAATCCGCCGGTTGAACGACCTGGCCCAGGCGCGCGGCCAAAAACTCTCGCAGATGGCAATTGCCTGGGTGCTGAGAAAGGCCGAAGTCACCTCGGCCCTGGTTGGGGCCAGCAGCGTGACGCAGTTGGAGGAAAATATCGGGGCGTTGGGCAACCTGGCTTTCAGCGGGGATGAGTTGGAGCAAATCGAAACCATACTGGCAGGTTAACATCCCAAAGGTTACTGAGACCGAAGATCACCCCGCTGCGCATGAATTCAAGCGCGGCGGGGTGTTTCGCGGTAAAGATGGTTTTGCTGGATATATTCATAGACCAGGGGATGGAGATAATGGCGGTAGTGACCAGAGTCAACAATCCGTTGGCGCAGGGTGGAGGAGGAGATATCGAACTGGGGCGCATCAATAAACAGGAGTTTGTCACAGATTCCGGGAAAAGCCCGCTCCAGCGCATCGCGTTCGATGCTGTCACCGGGCCGGCGCATCACGCCAAACGCATAGACGGCGGCGGCAATTTCGCGGGGGCGGTTCCAGCCTGGCAGGTCGCGCAGGGAATCCCCGCCAATTAACAAAACCAACTTCCCGGTTGGGTATTTTTCCTGGAGCAGGTCAAGGGTGTCGATGGTGTAGTGCGGGCCAGGACGGTCGATTTCCACCGTAGAGAGCTCGAAGCCGGGACAGCCGCTAATGGCGCGGCGCAGCATTTCGAGCCGGTGTTCGAGCGGGGTGATGGGGCGTTCGGGCTTGTGCGGCGGCTGGGGCGTCAGCACCCACAAAACGCGGTCGAGTTTGAGTTGCGCCTGGGCCTCGGCAGCCAGTATCAGGTGACCGAGATGCGGCGGGTCGAACGTGCCTCCAAAAATCCCAATCAGTTGTGGCATGACTGAAAGTATACCTGATAAGCAACGTTCCGAAGGATTCCAGCGCAACCGATACTGTATCTTTGGTTGAGGAGATTTGCAAAATCCTCGCCGGTTCCTCCGGGCTGCCCCTCGGAACGCTTCGCAGAGACATCCGGCGAGGAGCAGCGCCGGAAAGCCCCCAACACCGGATGAATTTATTCCCCGGCGGAGCCGGACGCGCAAACAGTATGCGGGACGCCTGTAGACGCTCTTTTGGAATTTCCTGAGCGAAGGATACGCCGCCGGATTTAATGGCTATACGCTATTTTGCTGTTTTGTAAGGAAACATATTGAAATGGTTTTGCAATTCTATGTATAATATTTTTAGTTCATCCCCTAAACTCCTAATCGGATATAATTTGGGAGAATTCAGATTCACGACGGAGAAGGTTATGGCTATCAAACAATTCTCGCAGACCGACCCGCAGTGGAAAAGCAAATTGCTCGGATTCGATAAAACATCGACCATCGGCAATTTTGGCTGCCTGCTGACCAGTTTTACGATGTGCGCCACCCACTACGGAGCGACCGGCCTGACGCCGGATACGCTGAACGACAAAATGAAAGCCGTCGCAGGCTTCCAGGCCGGGACGGCTTTTATCATCGGCGGCGCGCTGGGCAGCGTGGTGCCGGGCA
This sequence comes from Anaerolineales bacterium, assembly GCA_034432975.1. GTDB lineage: Bacteria > Chloroflexota > Anaerolineae > Anaerolineales > Villigracilaceae > UBA5195. The sequence goes on from DAOUAZ010000153.1 coordinate 3,973, forward strand.
TGAGCGTGGATTACCGCAAGGGCGCGCCGCTGGCCGAAATCGACGCTTCGCTGGCCCAGGGTCGCCCGGTCATCATCGAAGCCGACTGGTCGCCCCAGACCGGGTTGCAAACACACTACATGGTGGTCTACTCGAAAGAAGGGGACGACTACCTTGTCTACGACCCCTATCCCTTCCCTGTGACCAGCGGGGTCATCAAATTAAGCGCGTCGAAATATGCCCAACTGGCCGGTTCCAAAGAGCCGGGGCGCATTATCACCGGCTGTTTCTTTACGCGCGGCGCGATGAAAATCGACCCGCCCACCCCGCCCAAACTGGATAAGGGCGTCTATGCCTCCTTCCCGGTCTATGCGACGGCAGACGAACTGGCCGTGCGCTCCCAGCCGATGGTTTCCGATTTCACCCTGCTGAAGCGCTACCCGGTCAACACCGAGTTCAAAGTGCTGGAAGCCGACGCCGCCGCCAACCCCAAAATCGGCCAGCAAAACCAATGGCTGGCTATCAAAGCGTCCGACGGGACGGAAGGCTATACCGCCGCCTGGCTGGTCTCGAAGGCAAAAAACGCCGCCGCGCCCGCGCCCGGCACGCCGCCCGCGCCGGTTCCCGTTCCAAAGGATGCGCCGGTCGTCAAAACCAACGTCGATGCGCTCAAACTGCGCTCCAAGCCCGATAACACTGAGGCTACCATCCTGAAGATGTACCCGATTGGGACCGAGTTGAAGGTGTTGGAGCCAGGTTCCGAAGTCAAGCGCAAAGTGGGCGTCAACTTCGAATGGCTCAAGGTCGCCGATGTGGAAGGTAAACAGGGCGTGGTTGCTGCCTGGTACGTCTCCATCGTCAGCCTGGGCGCGTTCGGCCCTGAAGCGCAGCGACAGACATCCGGGCCAAACTTCAGCATCGAAGAAGTGCCGCCGCTGGTGCTGCGCACCACCGAAGACAGCGTGGCGATGCGCACCAAACCATACATTTCTCAAGACACCCTCATCCTGCGCATGCCCAAAGGCGCGGAATTGATTGCGATGGGCCGCCAGGATACCGCCGCCAGGAAAGTTGGCAAAGCCGGGGACTGGATTCGCGTGAAAGACGTGAAGGGTAACAAGGGCTATGTGGCCGCCTGGCTGCTGGCAGAACGCCCCGAAGACCCGGTTCCACAAGTCAGCCCGACAGATTGCTGAAAATCTTTCGCACCGCCTTTCCCGTTGCGGCAGCAAAGTTGCCGCCAGAACAGGTGATTGCAGAAAATCTTATCATTGCGCCAGCAGTTTCACTGCTGGTCAGAACGCGGGAGCGCGCCTTGACGAAATTTGCCGACCTGGAAATCAGTTTTCACAAGCGCGAACAGGGACAATACAGTGTAGAATTGCGTCTTTCGCTGCCCGATTCCGAAGCCGATATTCGTCCGGGCAGCAGCGCGCCGATTGTGGTGGAGTTCGATTTCTCGACCATCCAGTTGATGATTTCCGCCCCAAAAGAATACGGCCTGATGCTGTCTGAAAGTTTCTTCGTGGCGGAAATGGACAAGGCCTTTGCCGAGGCGCGCGCCAGCGCCGCTGCGACAGGCGCGCCTTTGCGGGTGCGCCTGCTGGCCGATTCGAGCGCGCCCGAAATCAACACCCTGTACTGGGAAGCCCTGCGCGACCCCAAAGACAAGTCACCGCTGTTTACGGGGGAAAACCTGTTCCTTTCACGTTACCTTGCGAGCGGTGATTTGCGTCCCGTCAAGCTGCGCCCGCAAGGAGCGTTGAAAGCCCTGACGGCAGTCTCGAACCCATCCGACCTGTCAGGCTACAAACTCGCTCCTGTCGACGCGGCGGGCGAATTGGAACGGGCAAAAGATGCCCTCGGCGCGATTCCTGTCACCGAACTGGGCCGCGCTGAACCCTGTACGCTCAACGCATTGGCGGAAAAATTACGCGCTGGCTGCGACATCCTGTACCTGGCAGCGCATGGCACGGTTGCCGAGGGTGGCCCGCGCGTCTGGCTGCAAAACGAAGACGGCAGCGCGGCCATCACCTCGGCGGAAGAAATCGTCACCCGCATCCGAGAATTGCAGAACCCGCCGCGCCTGGTGGTGCTGGCCTCCTGCCAGAGCGCCGGGGATGGAAAGCCGAACAAGGATGCCGGGCGGGTGCTGCAAGCCTTTGGCCCCGGCCTGGCGCAGGCCGGCATCCCGGCGGTGGTTGCCATGCAGGGCAATATCAGCATGGACAGCGTCAAGAAATTCCTGCCGGTCTTTTTCAGCGAGTTACAAAAAGACGGCCAGATTGACCGGTCCCTGGCGGTGGCGCGTGGAACCATCCGCGATGCGCACGATTTCTGGATGCCGGTGCTGTTCATGCGCCTGCGCAGCGGAAAAATCTGGTATGTGCCGGGAGTGGGCGAAGAAGGCGACTCCTTCGACAAGTGGCCCGGCCTGGTCACAGCCATCCAAAACAACGCCGCCTGCACGCCCATTTTGGGGCCAGGGCTATACGAGCCGCTGATGGGCTCATGGCAGGATATCGCCGAGGGGCTGGCAAAGAAATTCGACTTCCCACTTTCAGACTCAATGCGCCAATCCATCCCACAGGTCGCGCAATATATTGCAACCCATTACGACCCGGGCAGCCTGTTCGACAGCCTGGACGCAATGACACGCAAAGCGGTACAGGAACGATTTGCCGAACAATTGCCCGACCCGCTCAAAAAACCCGGCGCCAACATCGAGGAACTCTTTCGCGCCGCAGGGCGCAAAACGCGCGAGCAGGACGAAGCCGAAGCCTATTGCGTGCTGGCGAATTTGCCGCTGCGCATCTACATCACAACCGGCTATGATGACATGCTGGCCGACGCGCTGCGCGAAGTCGAAATCGAGACCGAGAGCGGGGAGAAGAAGAAAAAGAAGCCCGAAGTCGTCATCTGCCCCTGGAGCGAACGCTTTTACGCGCCGTCAATCTACGACGATGAACCGGGCTATGCGCCGAGCATCGAATGCCCGCTGGTCTATCACCTGTTCGGGCATCGCAGCGTCCCCGATTCGATGGTACTGACCGAAGACGATTATTTCGAGTTCCTGATGGGATTCACAGCCAACAAGAAGCGCACCCCGCCGGTCATCCCGCCGGCAGTCTTGCGCGCCCTGACCGATACCGCCCTGCTCATCCTGGGCTTCTCGCTGGATGACTGGGCCTTCCGCGCCCTGTTCCGCACGGTGATGATTCAGCCAGGCGGCGCGCGGCGCGGACGTTACTCGCACGTTGGCATCCAATTGGAACACGACGACGCGCGCAATATGAACCCAAAGCGTGCCCGCGCCTACCTGCAAAAATACTTTGGGCAGGCGCAAATCAACCTGTATTGGGGCAAATCTGAAGATTTCCTGCGAGAACTGGCCCAACGCTGGAAGGCAGCATAAGGGAAGAGGAGTATACCAGGTATGCCTGAAAACGCCATGAACACCACCATCGCTTCGCGCCCAAACCCGTATGTCGGCACGCGCCCCTTCAAGCGGGGCGAAATCCTCTACGGGCGCGAGCAGGAAACCTCCGAACTGCTGGATTTGCTGATTGCCGAACGCATCGTCATGCTGTATTCGCCCTCCGGCGCGGGCAAGAGTTCCCTGCTCAATGCCGCCATCCTGCCCAAAATGGAGGAGAGCGGATTTGAAGTCCTGCCGCCGGCGCGAGTCAACCACGAACCATCCCCCGAGGTCCGAGCAATTTCAGGCTTCAATCGCTATATATACAGCCTGGTGATTTGCCTCGAGGAGGGAGTTCCTGCCGAACACCGTTTCCCGCCCCAAGAAATCGCCGCGCTGCGGCTCAAGCAATACCTGGCCCGCCATCGTGAACGCGCCATCGCGTTGGACCCCGCTTACGACGATTCGCGCGCCCGGCTGCTGGTCATCGACCAGGGTGAAGAAGTTATCACCATCGACCCGGCAGCCCGCGAGCAAAAACAGGATTTCTTCAACCAACTGGGCGAAGTCTTGCGCGACCGCAGCATTTGGATGCTGTTTTCCCTGCGCGAGGATTATGTCGCCCGCTTCGATTCATATATCAAACCCATCCCCACCGGCTTCGCCACCCGCTACCGACTGCGCCTGCTGCAATTCGATGCAGCCCTGCCCGCGATTCAAAAACCCCCGTTGCAGCACAATGTCGTCTTTACCGAGGAGGCCGCCAGCAAACTGGCCGACGACCTGCGTAAAATGCAGGTGCAGCAAGCCGACGGCACGTCCGAAGAGCAACTCGGCCTGTATGTCGAGCCGGTCCAGTTGCAGGTCGTCTGCCGCCGCTTGTGGAGTTCGCTCGAACGCAATGACAATGAAATCGGTCTCGATGACCTCGAACGGGTGGGCGATGTCGATACCGCCCTGGCCGACTATTACAGTTTGCAAGTCGCCACCGTCGCCGCCAAAACCGGCGTGCGCGAACGCGCCATCCGCGAGTGGTTCGACCGCAAACTCATCACCAAGCAAAATGTCCGCAGCCAGGTGCTGCTGGCGCCCGGCAAAAGCGATGGCCTGGAAAACCACGCCATTCACGAGATGGAACGCACCTACCTGGCGCGCTCCGAAAAGCGCGGCGGTTCCACCTGGTTCGAACTGGCCCACGACCGACTGATTATCCCCGTCCGCGAAAACAACCAGGCCTGGTTCGACAAACACCTGAGCGTGTTACAGCGCGCCGCCGACGTCTGGAACGAACAGGGACGCAGCGACGGCCTGCTGCTCTTTGGACAGGATTACCTGGAAGCCAAGGAATGGGCGCGCAAGAACGCAGACCTGCTCCTGTCCCATGAATCAGACTTCATCAATGCCTGCCACAAATACTTTGAACAGCAGAAGCGCGAGCGGCAAACCAACTTCATCGTCCGCGTCCTGTTGGGCGTGAGCCTGGTGGCGCTGGCTGCCGCCGTTGTCCTGTTCATCCAAGCCAGGCAGGCCGAAAACCGCGCTGAAACGGAACAATTGGCGGCGAGTTCGCTCAGGGACTTGAAGATTGACCCAATTAACAGTCTTTTGTTGGCCGTGGAAGCCGTGCAAAACACCCAGCCGCCCTTGCCCAATGCAGTCGATGCCCTGCATCGCTCCCTGCCCTCCATGCGCCTGCTGCGCACTTACTTCGGACATACCGACCGGGTTTATGGCATTTCCTACAGCCCGGATGGCCGCCTGCTGGCATCCTCCAGCCGCGACGGCTCGATAAAGATTTGGGATGCCAGCGGCGCGACCCGCGACGCCCTCTACACCTTCAACATCGATACAGTCCCCAACTCGTATGGCGCAAGCAACGTCGCCTTTAGCCCGGATGGCCGCCTGCTGGCAGGGGTCAACGGGCAGGGTGAAATCATCTTGTGGGATACAACCACCTGGCAGGAAATACGCCGCCAGAACGCCGCTCATGATGGCACAATTTGGGGGCTGGCCTTCAGCCCGGATAGCCGTCTCTTGCTCACCGGCGGAGGCGACTCGCTCGTCAAACTGTGGAACGCCTCCGATTTGGGCGAAATCCACACCTTTAGCGAACATCAGGATGTCGTCAACGCCGTGGCTTTCAGCCCCGATGGAACCATGATTGCCAGCGCGTCCGACGACCGCACAGCAAAAGCCTGGCGCGTCTCCGGCTACAGCCGGGCAGCATCCTACAGTCTCCCGCCGCGCATCCTCTCCAACCCGCCGCGCATGTCCGGCGTAACCTTCAGCCTCGATAACACCCGCCTGATTTCCACCTCGACCGATGGCAATGTTTATGTTTGGGACATCGCTTCGGGCGCGCAACTCATGAAAATCGGCGGGCACGACGACTGGGTCTACGGCGTGCTGGCGCGCCCCGGCTCCGATGCCGATGCCATTCAAGGCGAGATTCTCACCGCTGGCGCCGACCGCTCCATCCGCATTTGGGGCGGCCTGTATGGGCGTTCCAAACTCGAGTTGCGCGGCCATACCGACCAGGTTTACAGCCTGGCGCTCCACCCCACCGATGACGGCCTGCTGGCCTCCGCCAGCGCCGACCAAACGGTGCGCATCTGGGATATTTCCTGGGCCGGGAACTATGAGAGATTCACCAAGGACCTCGAAACCGAACAGGGAATTCCCGGCTATGCCGAAGATGTGGATTACAACCCGCCAGGCACGCTGCTGGCTATTCCCGTCTCCCTGGCAAGGAATCCCAACGACCCCTTCCCCAATTATGGGCTTCCGGGAGAAATCCTGCTCGTCGACCCGCGCACCGGTGAACGGGACGGGTCATCCCTGCGCGGCCATACAGCCGGTGTTTTCGCTGTCGATTTCAATAGCAACGGAAGGCGGCTGGTTTCGGCCTCGCTCGACAAAACCGCCATTCTCTGGGATATCGAAACCCGCAAACCGCTTTTTACCCTGGAACATGACAATATCGTTTACTCGGCAGACTACAGCCCCAACGACTGGTGGATTGCCACCGGCACGCAATCCGGCGATGTGGTTTTATGGGATGCTGCGACAGGAGCGCGAATCCAATCCTTCTCCTATCGCGATATTTTTGGAACAGGGGGCGGCAGGAAAATCGCAGCCCAGGTGCAATTCAACACCGACAGCACCTTAATCGCCATCCAGTACCGGGAAGATAAAAACATCTACCTGATTGACGCCCAAACCGGCGCGCTGGAAATGACCTTGCGCGGCCATGAAGACATCGTCCGCGACATCGACTTCAGCCTGGATGACGCTACCCTGGTCTCCGTAGGCGACGACGCCCGCATGATTTTGTGGGACCTGACCCCCGGCATCCCCGATGACGAGCGTATCCTTAACGCGTACCAGGAGCACCTGGCGACCATATTCAGCGTGACCTTTTCTACGCTGGAAAACAACGAATACATCCTCAGCGCCGGGGCCGATGGCGTGGTAAAAGTATGGAACAGGGTCGACCCCAACAAGGATGACTGGGAAGTCGCCTATACCCTGCGCGCCTACGCCTTCGCCAACGATGACACCATCCTGGATATCGAAATTTCTCCCACCAACGAAAACGAAGTCGTGGCGGTCGTCAACGATTGGACGGCGCGCGGTTTCACCCTCTCGAAAACGGAACTGCTCGAACTGGCCAAACAGCGCCTGCGCGTCAACCTCGATTGCCGCCAGCCCGAAGAACTGGAACCGCTCGAACAGGAAATTTGCGTGATGAATCCGTAACGCGGAATTCATTCCGCGCCAGAATGCGAAATAAATTTCGCGCTACATAGCCAAAGGAGCGAGAATGTCAAAGGAATTGTTTCTCAACGGAATCGACGCCGACACTGGCGGCCCCATCGACGGAGACGATGTTGTCATCACTACCGAGATGATTGCCAAAGTGGCGCGCGGGCAGAAACTCACGCCCGAAGACCTGCGCGATGCCAAGATGCGCAAAGCCCTCGATGACCAAAAACATAAGCATTTTGGCGTGGCCGAAGGAATCGACGATACCAGCCTGGCTGAAACCGGCTGGTCGGTCATCTTCCCGGCGGCCCTGCCCAAAAAATCGGTCGATGCGCTCAAGGAAGCCCTCGAACCCCTGCTCGACCATCGCCGCGAACAGGCCTCGGCCCACGATGAAACCTTCTACAAGGAAGTCATCGGCCCGGAGTTGGGCATCAAAAACGGCGAGAGCAAGAACGAGTTCCTCAAACGCTTTGGGCGCGGCCCCGGCCCGGCGGACCCGGCCAAGTTCCCCTACTATGCCCTGATTGTCGGCTCGCCGGAGACCATCCCCTACACCTTCCAATACCAGTTGGACGTGCAGTACGCCGTGGGGCGCATTTACTTCGACAAACTCGAAGACTATTACCAGTATGCCCAGAGCGTGGTTGCCGCCGAAACCAAGAAACTGGCGCGCGCCAAGAAAGCCGCTTTCTTTGGCGTCGCCAACCCCGACGACCGCGCTACCCAGATGAGCGCCGAACATCTCATCCAGCCGCTGGCAAAGCAAATGAAAACCCGCAAAGACTGGAAAGTGGATGTCGTCGCCCCCGAAAAAGCCACCAAAGCCAACCTGGGCAATTACATGGGCGGCAAGGATACCCCCTCCCTGCTCTTTACTGCCTCGCACGGCATGAACTTCAAGATGGGCGACCCGCGCCTGCTGCGCCACACCGGCGCCATCCTGACCCAGGACTGGCCCGGCCCCAAGGCCCGCGTCCCCATCAAAGAAGACCTGTACTTCTCCGCCGACGACATCGCTGCGGATGCCGATGTGTTCGGCATGATTGCCTTCGTCTTTGCCTGTTACGGCGGCGGTATTCCCAAGATGGATAACTTCTACCGGCAAGCCTTTGGCTCGCAAAAAGAGATTGCCCCGTATGCCTTCATCTCGCAGTTGCCGCTCAAGCTGCTCTCCCACCCCAAGGGCGGCGCGCTGGGCGTCTTTGCGCACGTCGAACGCGCCTGGGGACAGTCGATTGTCTGGGACCAATCGGCAGCCGATGTCGTCACCTTTACATCGATGATTGACGCCCTGCTGAACGGCAAACCGGCCGGAGCCGCCACCGAGTACTTCAACGAACGTTACGCCGAAATCTCCACCATGCTGACCGAGGAACTCGATAACTCCTCCCCTGAAAACCAGGATGACATCAAGATTGCCGGGCTGTGGACCTCGAACAACGATGCCCGCAACTACGCTTTCATCGGCGACCCGGCGGTAAGGCTGGCTATCGGCGACGCGGAAACGCCCAAGCCCGAACGCGAAAAACTCGGCTCGATTGTCAGCCAGCCCCCGGCGGCTGTCGTCGGCGCGGCGGTCAGTTTCCAGCCGGATGTCGAAGACCGCGCCCCGGCAGCCCAGGCCGCCACTTCGGGCGGCGCAGCGGTGGATTACAGTGTCCGCGACCTCTTCAGTAAAAAATCAGAACCAGGGGATGGCGCAGCCCCCGCCCCCACCGGCGGCGGACTGAACGAATCACTCAAGAATTTCGTCGAAAAACTGGGCAATTACCTGAGCAAAGCCCTCGACGACGCCAGCAGCCTGGAAGTCAGCACCTATGTGGCCGATAACATGGGCGATGTCAAATATGTCGAAGGTAAATATGACGGCGCCCGGCTGCGCGCCATAACCCGCATCAACATCGACGGTGATACCCTGGTCTGCGTACCAGAAAAAGACGGCGAAGTGGATACCGCCATCTGGAACATTCACCTCGAGATGGTCAAATCGGCCCAGGAAAACCGGGCGGAATTGATGAAAACCATCGTCGGCGCGGCAGCCAGCATTGCCAATTTGGTAAAGTAGCGCATAATAGAAACGTCCCGAAGGTTTTGGCGCAAATTCGGCCTTTTTCAGAAAAACCGCTCGGCTGAGCGCTCGCGGCGAAGCCTTCGGGACGGTATAAAAATTAAGAATCATCATGCCAACTTTTGAATCCACCGGAACCAGCGACCCGCTCGGTTTGTGGACGCCTGCTCCACAGCCTGAAATGGTGCATTTTGGCATCGGGGATGAACCCGCCTCGCCGCCGCCGGATGTTCCGGTCTTTCGCGTCAACCTGCCGGGCAGCGGCGAATCGGCGGGCGCGGCCTTCGATAGCAGCGAAGCGTACTTCAAGCAGGTCAATGCCGCCCTCGAGGATGTCCCCGCCCGGTTGGATGCCCTGGTCAGCCGGATGCAGGCCCGCCAGGCAGCGGGAGACTCCGTCAGTTTCGACGTTGCCAGCCTGGAGGGGGAACCCGGCCCGGAGAGCGACCTGCTCCTGCTGCTGGAAGATGCTTCGAGAGCCGAAACGGAGGATTCTGCTGATATGGTGCATTTCGGCATCGAAGAACCTATCAGCCAGGCCTGGCAGGAGGCCCGGGCGCGTTTCGATGCCTTAATGGAGCAAATCAACCGCGAGGTGCTGCATTTCGCCTGGGTTGAGACAAAAGTCGATGGGCTGGTTATCGCCCGCAGCGAGGTCGATTGGAGCGGCGACGCCACCACCCTGTGGGTCGAAAACATATCTGAAGAACAGAAGACGCTTCATCATCGATCTCTCAACATGGCCGCCCGCAGCCGTAACATGAAACTGCGCCTGTTCGTGACCGTTGCGGGCGGCGCGGCCAAGGTCACAACCCTGATGGCCGCCGGGACGCCCGTGCTGGCCTTGCCGGCTGTCTACCAGTATGTCCTGTCGATTGTCAAACAAGTCAGGCAGTTACAGTCTATGTAATATCGTCCCGAAGGCTCGCTTGAAACCACTCGCAGTTTCCCTGCCAACCTTCGGGACGCACTCATTATCCATCGGCAAGCCGATGGACTCCAAACAAAAAAAGGAGAATTAAGAAATGGCAACCAGCCCCGAACTGAAACAAGCCCTGAAAGACGCCGCCGACGCCATCGCCAAGTATGTGAAGGACGCCGCGACTATGACCGTCGAGACCCGCTACGTCGAAATGGGCGGCGATGTCGAAAAGGCCAAATTGGCCGCCCGCACCACCGTCAAACTCGACGGCGACAGCGAATCCATCCTGCCGATGAAAAAATCCACCGAGGGCGAACTGGTGGTGGATACGGTCGTCTATGAGATGCACCAGGAGAACGTGCAGGCCGCCATCGACTATCGCGCCGAGATGCTCGACCGCCTGCTGACCGTGCTGCGCGGGGAGTAAATTCTCGATAAAAACGTCCCGAAGGCTGACTGCCTTCGGGACGTTTGCATTTAACGCCGCCTTTGCCACACCTGGTAGCGTTCATTCTCGTAAATCACCTCCCAGGCGCGGGTGTCCTTGATTTGCTGGAAGAGCCAGCGCTGGTTGGGGGCCACCAGCAGGTCGGGATGGGCGTTTTTGGCTGCCAGCAGAGATTCAATACAGGGCCAGTCTTTCTCATTCTGGCAGGCCCGCAAATCGATCAGGGTTTGCAGCTGTTCGGCGTAGTTCCCTTTCCACTCGCTGCCCCACAGCGCAAAAACGGGAGTCCGCTCCAGCAGGTAAGGGAACCACTCGGCTTCGTTGATTCTGCCGATATAGAGATAGGTCTGCGCCGGGTCGGTCTCCTCCCGCGCGAATTTTGCCATTTGGACGGAGTAGACATCGATTTCCGGCTCGTAGCGGACGATTTCCGACAGGTTTTTTCCCACACCGAACAGGACAATCGCCGCTGTGAGCGCGGTCATCGCCCAACGCACTGGAGGCCGCCCGCTGAAACGTTCGACCGTCCATTCGGCAAACCCGCCCGCCATCATCGCCGCCAGGATGACCGGGAAGAAGGAGGCCTCGCCCATCGTCAGGGTGAGCAGGAAGGCCAGGGGCAGGTGAAACTGCCGTCGAAACGAGAGCAGGATAAAGCCAGGCAAAGACAAAACAGCCAGGAACCCGTTGCGGGTGACGTGGGCAAGATTCTCCCAGAGATACGTCATCGCCCCGCCGAAGTCCCGAAAAAGCAGTGAGAGAAAATCGGCGTTGCGGTGCGAGGAAGCGGCCATCCACAGGCTCTCGAAACCATGCCGGGCAATGACCGTCCCCAGCCAGGGGGAGGCGATGAGCAGGGCCAGCCCCAGGATTCCGCGCGCGGTCAGGGCGCGGCGCGGCTGGCCTTCGGCAACGAGAAAGGCAAATCCAACCAGCGCGGCGAACAATGTGTAAAGCAGGTGCGTGGTCAGCAGCAGGCCGAGGCAGATTCCTGCCAAAACGATGAGACGCCAGGAGGGTTGCCGCAGGGCGCGCAGGTAGAACAAGAGACCGGCCAGGCACAAGGCCAGCGCCAGCCCGCGCACCACGCCCGCCGACCAGACGTGGATGCTAAAGACGGCTGGAGCGGTGAAGGCCAGCAAGAGCGCGGCCAGCCCGCCCCAACGAATGCCGGTCAGTTCACGCGCCAGGAAGTAGAAGGGGATGAGGGCTGCCAGCATGAACACTGCCGGGACAAGCCGCAGGTACGCCCAGGTCGAAAGTCCTAGTTTGATGGCAACCGCAAAAATATAATGCCCGAGCGGCGGATAGACAAATGGGATGCCGCCCGGCCCGTAATACGGAATCTCCATCGGCAATGAAAAATTGGCATCCGCAATCTGCCCGGCCATTTGGGTAAACATGCCCGCGTAACCGAGCGGCAGGAAGTAGCGAAAGGCGTGGAAAAAGAAAACCGGGGCGAGGAGCAAAAGTCCCGCCATGAGCGGCAGGTGGGACTTGAGACGGGGAGAGAAGGGGATAGATGCAGGCATAAGAATTATCCAAGTTGCTGGCGACCGGCGCGGCCTCCATGATACCCGTTACAACCATTCCTGCAAAGGCACAGACGATGGGAAATTGCCATCATCGCCGCAAAGATGCAAACAAAAAACCGGACAGGTCTGTCGCCTGACCGGTTGCGTTTACCGGTACTCTCTCAGCCGCAGCCACCGCCGGATTTGTCGCGTTTCATCTGTAACTGAATCTTGGGAGTAAATTCAATTTTTTCGTTCTCGATGGGGTCAGGGTCAGAACATTCGTAGCGGTCGCCCAGGGCGGCGGGGAACTTGAATCTCAGGGATTCCTCCAGCGCGGTTGAGATAGGCTGGATTTCGGGGTCGGCGTGGCCAAAGACGGTAATCCAGTTGTTAATGCCGCCTTCGAGGAGATAGACATTCGGCACGCCTTCGGCGGTCAGCAGCCGCCAGGACTGGGTGGCGAGGCCCTCGTCGTTGCCCATCAGCACATAAACGGCGTTCGGCGCGGAGGCGGCGAGCAGTTCAGGGATGCGCGATTTCAATTGCTCGGCGGGAATATTCAGCGCGCCGCGCAGGTGGAACAGGTTGTAATCGGCCTCGGAGCGCACATCCAGCAGGGTCAGGATGAGTCCCTGGTCGTAACGCGCCTTGAACAGTTCCGCTGGGGTGATTTGAACCAGGCGCTGGTTCAGGGCTTCCTCGGCGGTATATTTGACCTGAATATCTTTGACAGTTCCATCGGCCTGTAATTCAGGCACGGCGCGAAGGATGGTGGCCTTTTCGTATTTCTGCTCGGTGGAGGGCATTCCTATAAAAACAACGGCCAGCGCCAGGACGATAACCGCGCCCACGCCGTACAGGCGCAGTTTGGGTTCGCGGCTCATGTCTTTTTTACCGATAATGCGCTCCAATTGTTCGGAACCCCAGAACATGAAGAGCGCCATCAGGACGACCATCAGAACGACGACGCCGGTCGGCAGGCCAAAGACATCCATCAGCGTGACGCGGCCAAAATATCCGGCATTGTTGTACCAGTCGGTGAAGAAACGTTCGGTTTCGCCAAACAGGAACGCGCCGACGAATCCGCCCAGCATGAACATCATGCCGTCAATTTTGCCAGTCGAAGCCGAAGCCAGCGAGGTGGTGGGGCAGAACCCGCCAATGATAAAGCCGACGCCCATAATCAACCCGCCCAGGATGCCCGACCAGAGATAGGTCGGGTTGACCCAGACCTGGCTGAATTCGAGCAGCCCCAGGCCAACCGCGCCGAAGGTCAGCACCATGGCGGTGATGACGGCAGTGAACATCACTTTGAGTACGGTCAGTTCAGCAAAGTAGAACTGGGCAGCCAGTTTGCGGCTGTTGCCGAAGCCCGACATTTCGAGCGTGAAGCCAAAAGCGAAGCCAATCAGTCCAAACACGAGATAGGTCCAGGGATTGGCGGCGCTGACGTTTTGGAAGGCAAGAAGAGGGAAATTCATAATTCATTCTCCTGTGGAGCGCGGGAGCAAGCTCCAGCGCCATGCCCAACGGCAAGCCGTTGGACTCCAGATTAGTTCCACAATTTCCGCACGAAATAGGCCAGCCCGTAGGCTCCGCCAAAGATGCAGAGCATGACGACCCACGAGCCAGCCGAAAGCACCGCCCCGCCGGTGAGAGCCTGGCCGCTGGTGCAGCCGCGCGCCATGCGCGCTCCATACAAGAACAGGACACCTCCCACAAAGGCAATCATCCAGCGCGCGCGGTCAGAGATGCGCGGGCCTTTGGTGGTTTCGAGTTTGACGCGGCCAAAAATCATGCCCGATGTAAAGCCGCCCAGCAGCGCGCCGAAAAAGACCGGAACCAGCCAGTCATCAAGCGGGTTTTTGTCGCCGCCGGCCATGCGCAACAGGTAAGGGGTGCGGTCAACGTGGTCGGGGAAGAACTGGTCTTGCGCGAAAACGACCAGGCGCGAGGTAGCGCCCGAGGAGCCGAGTCCGTTACCGGTCAGGAACAGGGCCAGGAACAGGACAACGCCCAGAATGACGCCGCCCAGGTAAGGGTGCGCATACGGTTTGGCCGGGCGGTTGAAGAGGGCTTTCAGGTCGAAGGGTTTTTTGGTTGGTTTTGCTGCGAGTGCCATAAGTTTCTCTCTTTCCGGGTTCGTTATTCGGGGTTCGTTATTCGATATTCGGTATTCGACCGATTTTCGAGTATCGAGTATCGATTTATCGAGTTTCGAGTATCGAGTATCGAGTTTCGAGTTTCGAGTTATCGAATATCGAGTTTCGCGCCACGAATTACCAATTACGAATTACCATTCTCGCTCTCCTCCACTTCCTCCCAGCCCGTGACCATGCCGCGCATGGCTTCGAGCGGTGCCGCGCCGGTGGTGGTGAGATAGACGTGTCCGACGATGAACGCAGCCAGCAGCCAGGCCACCAGGCTGTGGAAAGGCGCCAGGACGGGCAGGCCGCCGAACCAACCGGCAACCTGCGGCCACTGCTGCACGCCCCACATCAGCGCGCCGGTCAGCATTTGGAGCGGGAGCAGGACGGTCAGCAGGCCGAAGTAGGTCAACTGCTGGAGCGGGTTCAGTTTCTTTTCGCGGCGCTTCTCGAAAGGATGCGCTTCGCCCTTGAAAATCCCGCCGATATAGAATTTGACCTGCACCACCATATCATTGATGATGCCAACCGGCTTGAGGAAGTTGGGGATGTACTGGTGGACTTCGCCGGTGGTGACGTGCCAGAACAGCGACATCAGGAAGTTCAGCACCAGGATAGCCGCCAGCACGTTATGAATCAGCACCATGTATCGGAAAGAAAACGCGCCAAAAATATCGGGGCGGTGGATGACCAGACCGGTAAAAAGCAAGAAGACGATGGAGAAGGTCTGAAGCCAGTGCCAGAAACGCTCGTACGCCTCGTACATATAGACGCGCTTGAGGGCGGGCGCATGTTTGGGGCGTTTGAGCGACGAGATATAGCGCAATGCGCCATGCCCGGCGACGCCGAACAACGTTCCGATGAAGGCCAGCGCGCCGAACCAATCAATCCAGTGGATTCGGTCGCGGCCAAAGACATAGACGCCGTCCTTCATCGTAACCGGCTGATAGAACAGCGCGCCATCCTCCCCGCTGATAATTTCTCCGGTCACGTTGACATTACTGTCGCTGACAAACTGCGGCAATACGCCCGCCGGGGTATAGGCGGCCAGTTGCAGGGGAGCAGTAACGCGCGAATCGCTGGCGTGGCAGGTGGTGCATTCACGAACGGCATGGTCGCGGCCCGCAACGTTGTGATTGATGCTGTAAGGCTGCACCTGTCCTTCGATATGCGGATTGTTCAACCCAATCGCTTCGAGCCGGGCGGCGACAACCGCCTGCTTTTCGATGGAATCGGTGCGCAATTCAGCCGAATCGAGCTGCCCATTTTTGTCGCTGTCGAAAGCCGCCAGGATTTCAGGCGCGTACTGACCATCGACAAGATACGCGGCCTGTAAATCGGATTCGCGCGCCGGGCGCGGGCCGTTCTCCCCGTCGTAAACCCAATAGAAAGATGTCACCAGGTTGTACGGGGCGAGCAGTTTTTGTCCGTCGATGTTGGTACGCTGCATAAGGACGGGCTGAAAGCCGGTCACCAGGCTGTTGACCGTATCGCCGCCGGTCAGACCCCGGCACAAATTGGCAGGTGAACCATCCAGGCTGACCACCGTCCAGTCATAGGATTGAATGGCCGGGGCGTACATCCGCGGGATGTGGCAGGATTCGCAGGCCACGACAGTCATGTGCTGTTCAGTGTAAGGCAGCCAGTCATTGTGGGCTGGAACGGCGTCGTGGCACGACTCGCAGCGCCGCATGGAACCTTTCGACTCAGGCGCAACCGTAAATTGCGCGCTCTGTCCGCGCGCGAAGTTGTGGTCGGGGCGTTGCAGGTATTCGCCGATTTCCAGTTTGCGGGGGTCGTAGGTCAGGTGGTCAGGGGAAGTCGCCGCAATGGTCTGGACGTGGATGGGATTGTTGAGCGAGTAGTGACAGTCGGTGCATTTCAGGGCGCGCTCGGCGTGGATGTCCCAGGAACGGGTCAGGGTTTGCTTGTCTTTCAGGTTGACGCCCGATTGCGAGATTTTCTGCGCGGCAATCACCTGCCCGGTGGTGGCGGTCTTGGGATAGGACATATCGCAGGCCGAGATAACCAGCGGAGAATCGCTGCTGGCATGGACTTCGCCATGGCAGGCGGCGCAGTTTTCATTGGCAGGGTCCTGGAGCAGGACAAATTCCGGCTTGAGTTTGCCATCCTCGCCAAAGGCGGTGGGATTGTAGGTGAATGCCTCATCCGATTTTTCGACCCAGCCCATGCCAACCAGGGTGGCGGTGTTGGCATGCCCAAAGCGCCCAGCCTTGATTTCAGCGGCGCGGGCTTCCGTGTTAGGGCTGGTGAGATGGCACAGGAAGCAGTTCATCTCCATCACGCCGGAGGCCTGCCAGTCCCACGCTTCAGCCTGGCCGGTTTCGGGGTTCAGGAGGGCGGATTCAGGGTTGGAAGGGTCGGGGGCAACCTGCTGAAGGGCGATTCCGCTGCGGGAGGTGGTCGCCGGGCCGCCGCCAGGAATCCGCTCCCCATACTCCATCAACCACCCGGCGGTGGTCAGGTCGAGGCGGTCATCGCCGGGCTGGGAGAGATAACGGTAGATGACGGGGTCCCACTTGCCAAACATGCCGTTGCTGGCGCTCAAACCGTTACCGGGCTGGTAAGCGCCCAGGCCGAGGTCGGCGTGGAAACTGTGGGATTCGATGTAGGCGGCGTCGTGACACTGCCCGCAGGTCTGCATGGTGCTGACGGGCTGTCCGCTTTCCAAGACGTTTGCGCCATCAGAGTCGAGCAGGGCAAAGGTCGGGTGAATGGGCGAAACTTGCGCCACAGGCGCGGCGGGTTGGTGGGCAAAAACGTAAGTGACACCCAGAACAGCGAGCGCAAGCAGGCTTAATCCGGCTATCAGGAGCGATTTTCGATGTAGGAAGATGGGTTTCATGGGTTCATCCGTGTCTGTTGATACGGACGGAATAAATTCCGTCTTACCTGCCGCCCCACTTAATGGGGTCGCCGGGGTAGCCGAGGGCCTGCCAGTCCATGCGCCCATTGTCGCCATGACAATCATTGCATTGCAGGGCGTTTTGTTTGGGCTGGACCATGTGGGTAATCGGCCAGTACATGTAGGTTTCGGTGAAACCGTAATTGCCGCTGTATGCCAACCCGGTGCGTTCCTGGGCCAGACGGAAGGCGCTATCCCAGTCAAACGTCGTCCAGTAGCCTTCCGGCCCGGAGGTGATGGGCGCCAGCAGGTAGTTATAGCCGGTGTCGTAGGGCTGGTTGCCAACGTGCAATTTGAAGGGGAAAATTTTGGCGGTCGGGTCTTTGATGTCCCCGGCAACTTTGTTGATGTAAGTGACCTGGGTCGGGTCGATTTTGTCGCCGAGCAGGTAACGATATTCGAGGTTGCCGTTGAACCACAGGTAGGTGGGCTGGACGTTCTTTTCGTAAACGAAGTTGCCCTTAATTTTCAGGTAGGTGAAGTGGTCATCGCCAATGTCCTGGCCGGAGGTGGACCAATCCCACGAGACTTTGGTGGGGTCCTCGACCGCAAAGGCCGGGATGTGGCAAGTCTGGCATGCCACCGAGGCCGTATGCAAGTTGATGCGCTCGTCGCGGTGTGGATTTTCATTATGACACTGGGCGCAGGAAACCTGCTCCGCCGGGTCGATGGTGAGATTATCGACCACGAGGCGTCCCTTGACCTGGTGATTGGTGGTCGTGTGGCAGTCGGTGCAGATGAAGTTGTTGCGCCCCATGTGGACATCCTGGCTTTCGGATGGGTAAATGAGGCTCTGGTCGAGGTCGCCGTGCTTGACGCCGTTGCCGCCGCCGCCGTTAAAATGGCAGTTCCCGCACGCCTGGCGGGTGGGCGCGGCGACCGAACCGGCGGCTGCCACCAGGTTGACGCCTTCACGAGGGTTGCCATACGAACCTTTGGCGTATCCCGATTGGGCGTGGCAGATTAAGCAGTCTACGTTTTCGGGATTGTCCAGGTTGGCGCCGTAGTTGCCATCCTGCCAGTTTTCATCTTCCTGCCAGTTGTACCCGATGTGGCAGCTGGTGCAGCTTTTCTGGTTGCCCTTCGCGCTGATGCAGAAGTTGTTAATCTGGTTGAATTTGCCGATGGCGGCCGTTTCGCCATCGCGCCAGGGGATTTCGAATTCCGGGCTTTGCCAGGTCCAGTGACTGGTCATCATAATGTCGCTGGCGGCGTTCGGGTGGCATTCGAGGCAGGCGCGGGTGATGTCGGGGCCGGTGAGGGTGGCGGGGTCGACATCCTTGAATTTGGCGGCGATGATGTCGGCGTGCGGCACATGCACGGGATGCTTGGGAACCGCCGCCCAGGGGTCATCGAGCGCGCGGGCGCTCTTGGGCCAGAGCGCAATCAGCGGGACGAGTAAGACGGCCAGGATGCCAATCAGTCCCAGAAGCCAGTAGGGTTTTACTTTGGTCATTACATTCTCCTTGTCCCTCACCCCAGCCCTCTCCCGATAGGAGCGGGAGCAGAGGTAAAGATGCGTACATTACGCGTCAATCTCTTCCATCAAATTCGCGCGGTAGGCGATGCGGTCGCGCAGGACGCTGCGCAGCAAGTCGAGGGCCTGGATGAGGCGTTTGTCGCTCAGCTCATATTGGATGACCACGCCCTGGCGGTTGGGACGCACCAGTCCCCGGTCACGCAGGATTTTCAGGTGGCGCGAGGCGGTGGGCTGGGTGATGTTCAATTCCTGGGTCAATCCGGTCACGTTGCGCGGCTGCTCATCGAGCGCGTATAAAATCAGGATGCGGGTCGGGTCGGCGAGGGCGAAACACAAATCGGCTTCGAGTTGGGAAACTTCCTGGGCTAAGGTTTGTGAAATCATGACAACATCTGCCTTATATGCGAATAAGCGAATATATACATTGTCATAATATCACCGCAAAGAGCATGACAAAAGTGACAGTTGTCACAAAAACATTAGAGTATCGTCACATGAAATGAATCAAAAAGGCTGCCCTTTCGGGCAGCCTTTGTCTTACATTTGGAAAACCGTTTACTTCACAACCGGCAATTCAGCGGCTATCCAGGAGTTCATGCCGCCGTTCAGGTTGCGGACGTTGGTGTAGCCCAGGGCTTGCAGGTACATCTGGGCAACCGCGCCGCGATGACCGGAGGCGCAGATGATAACAATGGGAGCGGCTTTGTCGGTGGGCAGTTGAGCCAGGTTGGCGGGCAGGTCATTGACCGGAACCAGCACCGCGCCTTCGATGCGACCTTTTTCATCCCATTCGGTCTGGCGGCGGACATCGAGCAGGAACGGCACAGTACCAGCGCCGAGTTCGGCGTTCAGGTCGGGGCCTTTGACCGAGCCAAAGCCAGCGGTGGGCAGGTTGGTCAGGTAGGCATCCAGGTAGGCCAGGCGGGTGGCGTCTACAGCGGGGGCAGTCCCGGCAGTCGGGGCAACGGGGGCGCCTTTTTCAACGGGCAGTTCAGCCTTAATCCAACCGTTCATGCCGCCGCCCAGGTTGACGACATCGGTGTAGCCCAGCAAGCGCAAGGCTGCCATGCCATAGCCGCCCCGGTGACCCGAAGCGCAAACCACAACGATTTTCGCGTCTTGGGCAGGGAGTTTATCGAGGTTTTTGAGCAGGTCACGAATGGGGATGTTAACCGCGCCGGTAATAAAGCCGTTGGCTTCGAGTTCGGATGGTTCGCGCACATCGACAATGAAAGGCGGCTGATCGGCCAGCATTTCATTCAGTTTTGCGCCAGCAACCGAGTAGAAGCCCTGGTCGGCGGGCAGGTTGGTCACAAATTCGGCGAAAGTGGCAGGCCAATCGACCCAACCAACGACCGGCAGTTTGGCCGCTTTCCAGGCATTCAGGCCGCCGTTCAGGTTGGTGACATCGGTGTAGCCCATCATGCGCAGGGCCATCAAGGCCATGCCGCCGCGGTGGCCGGAGGCGCAGTAAATGAGGACGGGGGCGTTCTTATCAGCGGGGAATTTATCCAGGCTGGTCAGGAAATCGGGGAAGGCGATATGAGTCGCGCCTTCGATGTAGCCGTCCTTGTCCCATTCTGCCTTCGAGCGAATATCCACGATGAAGGGCGACTTCTCGATGATGAATTCGGTGGCCTTGTCAGATTTGACGGTGTAAAAGCCCTTGTCGGCGGGCAGGTTGGAGAGGAAACCATCCAGGGCGTCGAACAGGGCCTTATCCGCGACAATCGGGCTGCTGATGGCAGCCGCTTCCGCTGGGAGACCCTTTTCGAGCGGCAAACCGGCTTTGGCCCAGCCGTTGGTGCCGCCGCCCAGGTTAACGACATTGGTATAGCCCAACATGCGCAGAGCCATCATCGCCATGCTGCCACGGTGGCCGGAGGCGCAGTAAATAACAATCTGGTCGTCCAGGCCGGGCAGTTTATCCAGGTTTTGAAGGATGCCGCGTACCGGGATGTTGATTGCGCCCGCGATATAGCCGTTGGATTCCAGTTCGGCGGGTTCGCGCACATCGACCATGAAGGCGGGCTTCTCGGCCAACTGTTCATTGAGTTTGGCCGCGCTGATGGAGCCGTAACCCTTATCAGCCGGAACGCTGGCCCAGAACTCGGTGAAAAGGGCCATCAGGTCGAGTTCCGGCTCGGCAACAACAACGACAGCCGTCGGCTCTTCAACCACTACAGCCTGGGTGGGGGCAGGGGCCTGAGGAACAGGCGCCGGGGTGGGCGTGGCGCAAGCGCCCAGCACAAGGCTGAACAACAGCGCCAGGGCAACGATAAAGTGAACTTTCCTGGTCATTTTTCTTCTCCTTGAAAAAGGTGTGAGACGGTTAGGGCGCGCCAATCGCTGGCGGCGCTTCAGGGACAATCACAGGCTGGTTGGCCTGGAGTTCCTCGGGGGAGACCTTGTCAGCGGTCAGGAAAATATCCGGGTTGCCGTGACAGGCGTTGCAGGATGCGTTCTGCGGGGTCTTGCGCTGGATGTTGTGCGGGGTGGCATAAGCCCAGGTCGGCAGGGCGTCGAAATTCGGCAGCAGGTTCTCGCCATAATACTGGTACGAGGTCGGCGAAATCGGGACATGCCGCACGACAACATACTCATAAGGACGATGATAGTTTTGGAGCGGATTCAGCCCGATGAAGAAACTCATATAACTGCGCTCGGTTTTGAAAAACGGGTTGCCGGTTTTCTCGCTGATGGCAACGTGACAGCCATCGCAGCTCATATACGAGACTGAGTGACAGACCTGGCAGGCCAGTTTATCGCCGTGCAAGACGTGCTGGACGACCGCGTCGCCCTGCTTGCCGACCGTTTCGTGGCAGGATTCGCACGACGGATTCTGCGCGCCGGAATAGCGGTTCGTCACCTGGTAGGCCGCCTGGCTGGTGTCATGACACTGGGTACAGGCCGCTTCCGAGTTGTGCATTTCGGCCCCGCTGTGGCACGAAACGCAGTTCATTCGCCCCTGGCGGAAGTGGACATCGCCGGGGATTTCTTCATTCTTGCCGAGGTACTCATTCCCAACCCGGCTGCCGTGACAGGCCGTGCAGTTGCGGGTCATGGATGGAGTCTTGTTAACCACATGCCCGGAGATGAAACCGCCGCCGACCGAGCCAGGCTGGCTGATGTGGCAATCGCCGCAGGAGGTGTGGCAGGAGGCGCAATGATTGCCGAACATCGTCTCGAGGTCTTTGTGATTTTCGGGCGCGCTGCGGGCGTTCAGGGTATCCCAGTAGCCGCTCAGCGAAACATGCAGGCTTTTCTCGAAGTGCTGGCTCTGGTCGCCGTGACATGCCGCGCAGGTTTCACCCTTGCCGCTTGGGTCGGCAACCAGGCCGGCATGGGCAGTTTCCATATCTGGCGACTGCTGTCCGCCGTGACAATAGGTGCAGGCCATCTGGCCGTGCGCGGTGGCGAGGAAGGCCTCGCGCGTGACGAACACTTTCTCCCATGGCTCCAACGGAGCCACATCGCCCCCTCAGCCAACTCCTTCAGATTCAGAGCCGTGCCCGGCTTCTTCTTCCTTTGCCAGGGCAACCAGCTTATCCTTATCGGTATGGCACTCCAGGCAGTTATCTACGACCGGAACCAGCGTGGGGAGCGGGGTGGATGTGGCAGCAACCGCCTCACCTGTCGGCGGGATTTCGGTTGCGTCCGGGGTCGCTTCCGAAACGCAGGCCGCCAGGGCCAGGGTTGCCAGGGTGAGCATAATGAGGTGCTTGAGTTTAATCATGTGTCTATCCTTTGTCTCTACAGGTCTCGGTAAGCCCGACCAACCGCTCAATAAATATTTTGCAAACTCCGTCACAATAAAATTGTACATTATTGGCCCAGCCTGAATAGTGATAGATGTAACTATCGAATATTCGCCTCGCTTATGGAAAACGATAAGTTTTGATTTGCTTTTGGGCTATAATAATGCCCCGAAGGTTGATGAAAAGCAGTCAACGGCGTCTCAAAACAACCTTCGGGACGGTGTTTGACTCCCACCCATCGAGAAGGAGAGCCATGCTCAACCTGGATTCGCTTCGCGTTTTCCTGACAGTGGCGGAATATGGTAGTTTCAGTGAAGCAGGCCGCCAGCTTCATCTTACACAGCCGGCCGTCAGCCAGAGTATTCAGGGATTGGAAAAACAATTGGGGATACAGTTATTCACCCGCCAGGGCCGCGCAACGCAGTTGACTGAAGCAGGCCAGGTGCTGGCCTCGATGGCGCGAGAATTGTTGACAGCGGCGCAGCGCATCGAACAGACCATGCTTTCCCTGCACGGGGAGGTTGTCGGCGAGATGTCGGTCGGGTGTTCAACCGCCTCGGGCAAGTACCTGCTGCCGGGGCTGATCGCCGGCTTCCGCCACGAATATCCACAGGTACGCATCAACGTGCTCGTCACCAGCCGCGATTCAGTCATCCATAAACTGTTATCGGGCGAGGCCGCGCTTGGCGTTTCGAGCAAGATAATCGAACACTACGACCTGGAATACCAGGATTTCTTCGAAGACGATGTCATCCTGGTCGTGCCGGCCGGACACCACTGGGCGCAATATCGCAAGATTTACCCGGATGATTTACTCGACGAGCCAATCATCCTGCGCGAGGAAGTCTCTGGAACACGGGAAGTGCTGCGAGATGGCCTGCTCAAATGCGATATTTCCCCCGATATGCTGAATGTGGCGATGGTGCTGGGCAACGCCGAGGCAATTGGCATGGCGGTCGAAGAGGGCCTGGGCGTGGCCTTTATCTCCCGCCTGGCTGCGGCGCGCGGGATTGCGCTGGGACGGCTGGTGGAAGTGGAGGTCGCGGGCATGCAACTGACCCGCAACCTGTACATGGCTCGTAACCGCCGCCAACCGCTGACCCGCATGCAGGTGGAGTTTTGGGAATTTGTCAAAAAAGCGCAGCTGCCTGATGGACGCAACGCAGCGCGGCTGGAGATGTCCGCATCGGTCAAGGCCGGATAGTTTCACCCCGCCAAAAGAAAAAGAGACTGCCACGCTTTGAAGCGGCAGTCTCTTTTTTTCCAAGCGGTTTTACTTGACTGCGGTCAGCCCCTTGGCAAACCCCTCCGCGCTGGCCTTGATGAAGGACTCGACGCCGGTTTTGAGCAGGCCGCCCAGGGCCGTCAGGGCTTTTTTGAGTTGGGCTTTTTCGCCTTCTTTGACCAGGCCGTCCCATTGTTGGGCGCGCAGCCAGTCGCCCAGGTCTTCGCCCTCCTGCGGGCGAGTGAGGCGAATCAGTTCGCTTGCCAGCCACCAGAGCATGACCTGGGACTGGGGACGATAGCCGGCGCGGGCGGCAGGCTCGGCGACAAGGAAACCACGCTTCCTGAGTTCGTCCACTTCGGGG
>DAOUAZ010000154.1:0-7543 GCA_034432975.1 Anaerolineales bacterium
AAAATGGGGGGAGACGGAGGGGGGTAGTATTGTTGTTGAATGCTTCTCCCTGGCCGGCATCTCACTCATGGAACATATCATCGGCTACCAGCGCGTCATCCTGATTGATTCGCTCAACACCGGCAAATATGCCCAAGGTGAAATCGTCAGCTTCAGCCTGGATTCGCTCGAAGACCTGCTGCACGGCCACAGCGCGTCGGCGCACGACCTGTCGCTGAAAGGCGCTCTGAAACTGGGGAGAAGCATGGGGGCCGACCTGCCGCGCGACGAGGACATCCAGGTCGTGGCCATCGAAGCCGCCCATGTGTACGACTTCACCGAGGAACTGACCCCCGAAGTTGCCGCCGCCGTGCCAAAGGCGGTGGAAATGGTGATGAAGTTAGCAGGGGCGCGGTGACACTTGCGCCTGCGCGCAGTGCAGGTGCTGCGCCCCTACTTTTTCTGTTTTCCCTCGCTGATAATTTGCTCCATATCCTGCAAGTGCAAATCCAGCGCGCCCACCGAAACCTGAATCTCGCGCAGCGAAAGCGCCAGGGCAATCATCATCAGCACCAGGCTAAAGCCGAAAATCCACTTACCCACCTCCAGCCAGCCCGCAAACAGCGCGAACATCGAAACCACGCAAAACAGCAGGCTGGCAATCCCAAAAGCCTGCATATCACGGATTAAGCGGATGCGGTATTTCAGGTTGGCAATCTGCCCGACGTAGACCTCGTTCTGGTCGATTTTGTACTTCGAGTGCAGGTCACGGACGAGATTCGCCAGGGTCAGGAAGCGGTTGGTAAAGGCCAGCAGCAAGAGCGATATGGCCGGGAACAACAGGGCGGGGGTGGTGACGTTAATTTCCATGCTTACTCCGAAAACAATTCCAGCAAAATATCGAGAACAGCCTTCTGCTCATCGGATTGAATCCGTCCCAGTTTTCTGACCAGGCGAAACTTGTCGACTGCGCGGATTTGGTCAAGCACAACTTGACCATCTTTTCCATCGAAATGACATGGGACGCGCGTTGGATACGGCCTGCCTTTGGTCGTCATCGGGGCGATAATCACGGTAGCAATGTTTGCATTCATTTCGTCCGGCGAAATCACCAGGCAGGGGCGCATTTTTTGGATTTCGTGACCTACCGTCGGGTCGAGATTGACCAGGTAAACATCGAAACGCCGAACTACCATTCCCATTCGTCCTTATCGAAATCGGTTGGGATTTGCTCGTCCAGCAGCCGGTCGTCACCCTGAGCCGCCATCGCCATGAATTGCTCGGCCCAACCTTGGCGCGGCTTTTCTGCCGAACGGATGACCAACTGACCATTTTGGATGGCGATTTCTACTTCGCTGCCAAACCCAACCTGCTCCAGCAACACTTTCGGGATGCGAATCCCGCGCGAGTTGCCTATTTTAACGATTTGCGTGCGTGTGACATTCATAAACGCCTCCAAGAGTGGTCACATTGTAATCACAAGGTGACAGCATGTCAACCTGAATTCCCCAATCAGGCGAGTAAAGTTATAATCCCAATCCACCGGAGGAACAAATGAGCAAACCAGAAACCGCCTACTGGATCGAACGAGACCGAAAGCAGCTGCACCCGGTTTACCACCCCAAAAGCCACGAAAACCCGCTGGTCATCGAACGCGGCGAGGGCGTCTGGCTCTATACCACCGACGGCCAGGAAATTCTGGACGGCATGGCCGGGCTGTGGAATGTCAATGTCGGCTATGGAAACGAGGAACTGGCCCTGGCCGCCTACGACCAGATGAAAAAGATGGCCTTTACCTCGAATTTTGCCGGGATGACCAACCTGCCCTCGATTTTGCTGGCCGATAAACTGGCCGGGTTCGCTTACAAGGGACTCAACGCCACCTTCTTTGCGTCTGGCGGCTCCGAAGCGAATGACTCGGCCTTCAAAACCGCCCGCTACTACTGGAAGCGCAAAGGCAAACCGACCAAAACCAAAATCGTCGCCCGCAGGGGCGCGTATCACGGCGTGACCATGTATGCGACCTTCGCCACCGGGCTGGAAAAATACCACGCCATGTTCGGCCCGGCCATCCCAGACTTTGTCCACATCCCGGCCCCGAACCCCTACCGGTTCGACGGTAATCTCCAGCCCGGAGAAACCGTCGGCCAGGCCGCGGCGCGGGCGCTGGAGGAAGCCATCCAGCGCGAAGGCGCGGAGCACATCGCGGCCTTCATCGCCGAACCGGTGATGGGCGTGGGCGGCGTCATCGTCCCGCCCGACGATTACTTCCCGCTCGTCCGCGAAATTTGCGACCGCTACGAAATCCTGTTCATCGCCGATGAAGTCATCACCGGCTTTGGGCGCACCGGCGAATGGTTCGCGCTCGAACACTGGAACGTCAAACCCGATATTTTGAGTTTCGCCAAAGCTATCACCAGTGGCTACGCGCAATTGGGCGGCATCCAGATTTCGGATGAGATCCGGGAAACCATCGAAACCGCCTCCGAGGGCGAAGCCTACATGCACGGTTTCACTTACTCCGGTCACGCCACCGCCTGCGCCGTCGGCCTGAAAAACCTGGAAATCATGGAGCGTGAAAACTTCCCCGAACGCGCCCGGCGGCTCGGCAAACGCCTGCTCGACGGACTGCGAACGCTGACGGAATTCCCGTTCGTCGGCGATGTGCGCGGCCTGGGACTGGTCTGCGGCGTCGAAATCGTTTCGGACAAACAAACCAAAATCCCCGACCCGGCCCTGGCGATGAAAATTTTCAAAGCCGCCCAGAATCACGGCCTGCGCTCCCGTCCGCTCGGCGCAACGATAGCCTTCGCCCCGCCGCTCGTTATCAGCGAGGCGGAAGTCGATGAGATTGTGAAGCGCCTGGGGGCGGCGATGGATGGGGTAATGTAACCTGAACCGTTGTATAATCACCTTACGAGGTGCAGTATGACAGTAGCAGAACTCTTCAAGTCGGTAAAATACATCACCAATGACAAAGGCAAAAAATCCGCCGTCGTGGTGGAGATGGAAGTCTGGGAACAAATCGTCACCCTGCTGGAAGACCTGGAAGATGCCGAAGAACTGGGTCGCGCGCGCGCAGTCAAAGAGGAAATCATTCCCTGGAATGTCGCCCGAAAAGAATTGAACCTGGAAGGGTAAAGCATGTACCAGGTCGAACTGCGCCGTTCCGCTTACAAAGACCTGGAAAACCTGCCAGCCGAATACCTGCGCCTGATTTCCAGGCATATCGATTCGCTCGAACAAAACCCGCGCCCCGTTGATTCAAAGAAACTCAAAGGGGATGCGGGTTATTCGTTACGGATTGGCTCTTACCGCGTGTTGTACGATATTGACGACAGCGCGAAAGTTGTGACAATTTATCGCGTCAAACATCGCAGGGAAGTATATCGGCGATAGAGCAATCAAACTCCTGGATGGCGCGACGCTGGCCTTCGCCCCGCCGCTGGTCATCAGCGAGGCGGAAGTGGACGAGATTGTCAAACGCCTGGGGGCGGCGATGGATGGGATACGGTAGATAACAACAGGAGCGACTCCAAATGGGTCGCTCTTTTTTTATGGTTTCCAGTTCCTATCCTCCGGCACGGAATTGCCGCCGTCGACCACAATCAACTGCCCGGTGATGTAGGATGCGTCGGGGTGGGCTAAAAAGCGGACGGCGTGGGCGACTTCTTCGGGTCTGCCGGAGCGTTTCATGGGAGTCAGTTCCCCGGCTCGTTTTTCAGATTCGAGTTGGGAGGCGGTGGCAATCCAACCAGGAGCGATGGCGTTGACGGTGATGCCATCGGCGGCGGTTTCGAGAGCCACGGCGCGGGTGAAGCCCCACATCCCGGCTTTGGCGGCGTGATAGACCGAGTCGCCGACGAAGGCCTGCACCGGGCCGCTGGTGGAGGCAACGTTGATGATGCGCCCGTACTTTTGGGCGCGCATGAGCGGCAGGACAGCCCGCGTGACAAGGAAGCAGGTGGTCAGGTTGCGCGTCAGGCTCTTTTCCCAATCGGCCAACGATAAATCATCGACCCGGTTTTCGAGTTGCTCGGTTTCGGTCACAACCGTCATGCCAGCATTGTTGACGCAAATCTCGAGGCGGCCAAATTCGGCGCGAATGTCATCCACGATGCGCTGGACGGCCTGCGGCTGGGTCAGGTCGGCGATGCAGCCCCTGGCGCGAATCCCTTCGGCCCGAAGTTCGGCGGCGCGTTCGTGAATGCGGTCGGTGGTACTGACCAGGGCCAGGGCGGCGCCATCCTGCCCGAGGGCGCGCGCGCTGGCGAAACCGATTCCGGCGCGCGACCCGGCTCCAGTGACGAGGGCAAGTTGTTGGGCCAAGGCAGTCACGAGTCAAATCCCCGCGTTGCTGAGCGAGGCGAACATCTGCGAGAGCGCGGCGGTCATTTTGGGGTGTTCGACCTCGAAATGCGCAATCGCCTCGTCGAGACGGGACAAGGTGGAAGGCAGGGAAGCGTCTTCGGAGCGAGCTAGCAGGGCATGGATGTCGGCGTCGAGCGCGCGCAACAGTTCCCGCCCTTTTTCGTCAACCTGATCTGCCGTTTCGAGTTCACGGCGAAATTGTTCGAGCAGCGTGCGAAATTCGGGGGTATTCATCACGAACCTCCTCTCTCAGGGTACGCCGGATAGGGTTTGATTCTATTGTACGCTTTTTTGGGTTGCGTGACTCATCGTTTTAGGCCGGCATTTCTCCATGCGCCTTGCGCCTGGAAATCGGCGTATAATTATCCCAACCGGGAAATGCGCTTTACCCACCAATGGCATTGCGATAAGCAACCCAATTTTCTCATCGGTCCCAACCAACCACAAGGAGAACTGTCATGGGAGACAAAAAAAGCAAGAAAGACAAGAACAAAAGTGAAAAGCAAAAGGCCAACAAACTGGAAAAGCAGCAGGAACAGAAGAAGAGCAAGCAGCCCAAAAAATCCAACTAACCGCCTTGATTAAGAAAAAGCCGCCCGGTGGACGGCTTTTTCTTAATGGGTTTTATGGTGAAGCCCATTTCTTGCGCCAATCGCAAATCGGATAAACACACTCCCTATTGACTTATCAGAATAAATGTTCTAAAATAATCTCATCGTTACTTGTACCCTTTGTCAATGAGGAGAGAAAATGCAAAAAATCGTCACCTTCCTGTGGTTCGACAACCAGGCCGAAGAAGCGGCCAACTTCTACGCGTCCATCTTCAGCGACTCGGAAATCCTGGAAATCTCCCGCTACGGCGAGACCGGCCCCGGCCCGGCAGGCTCAGCGATGGTGGTGAATTTCCAACTCGCCGGGCAGGAATTCAACGCCCTGAACGGCGGCCCACAGTTCAAATTCACTGAGGCCATTTCGCTGGTCGTCAACTGTGAGAGCCAGGCCGAAGTCGATTATTACTGGGAAAAACTGACCGCCGATGGCGGCGAAGAAAGCATGTGCGGCTGGCTAAAAGATAAATACGGCCTGTCGTGGCAAATTGTCCCCACCGCGCTGAGCCATTTCATCGCCGGCCCCGACCCTGCCGGAGCGCAAAGGGCTGTCCAGGCCATGCTCGAGATGCGCAAACTGGACCTTGCCGTGTTGCAGGAAGCCTACGAGGGAAAATGAACGCCAAAGCCTCCTTTACCAACACCGCCTGGGAAGAGACCCCCTACGCTGAAATCGACGCCGGGCGCAAGCTGACCCGCGTCCATGCCGCATTCACCTATCGCGGCGACCTGGAAGGCGAGGGCGTGGTCGAAACCCTGATGGCCTGCGCACCGGATGGAGCCGGCAGCTTCGTCGGACTGGAACACATCACCGGGCGGATAGGCGACCGGGCTGGCAGTTTTGTCGTCCAACATACTGGCACCTTCGACCCGCAAGCCGTCCACACCCGCTGGGAATTTGTCCCCGGCCTGGGAACGGGCGCGCTCGAAGGGCTGACCAGCGGCGGGAACCTGACCCTGGAAGGACACGGGCCATACCCATTCGATTTCGAGTTTCAATTCACGGGAGAAAAATCATGAGCAGTGTTCGCGTATTGGTTGGTACGCGCAAAGGCGCGTTTATCCTGACTTCTGATGAAAAACGCGCCGACTGGCAGGTCAGCGGGCCGCACTTCGCGGGCTGGGAGATTTACCACATCAACGGCTCGCCCAGCGACCCCAACCGGCTCTACGCCTCGCAATCGAGTGGCTGGTTCGGGCAGGTTATTCAACGATCAGACGATGGCGGGCAGACCTGGAACCCGGTCGGCAACCAGTTCGCCTACGAGGGTGAGACCGGCACCCACCAGTGGTATGACGGAACCCAACATCCCTGGGGCTTTACCCGCGTCTGGAACCTGCAACCCTCCTTGAGCGACCCCGATACCGTCTACGCGGGCGTCGAGGATGCGGCCCTGTTCAAATCGATGGATGGCGGCCACTCGTGGCAAGAACTCCCCGGGCTGCGCAGCGCCAAGGGCCACTTGTGGCAGCCCGGCGCGGGCGGGATGTGCCTGCATACCATCCTGCTCGACCCGTCGAATCCCGACCGAATCTACGTCGCCATCTCGGCGGCGGGCGCTTTCCGCACCGACGACGGCGGTCAGACCTGGCTACCCATCAACAAAGGCCTGAAATCGGATTACGAACTGCCCGACCCTGACGCCGATGTCGGCCATTGCGTCCATAACCTAGCCATGCACCCGGCGCGTCCTGGCGTGCTGTTCATGCAAAAGCATTGGGATGTGATGCGCAGCGATGACGCGGGCGGCCTGTGGCGCGAAGTAAGCGGTAACCTGCCGAGCGATTTCGGCTTCCCGATTGCCGTCCATGCCCACGAGCCGGAGACGGTCTACGTTGTGCCAATCAAAAGCGATTCGGAACATTACCCGCCCGAAGGCAAACTGCGTGTCTATCGCAGCCGGGGCGGCAGCGAACAGTGGGAAGCGCTGACAAACGGCCTGCCGCAAAAGGATTGCTACGTCAACATCCTGCGCAGCGCGATGGCGGTGGACAAACTCGATTCGTGCGGCATTTACTTCGGCACCACCGGCGGACAGGTGTACGTCTCACCCGATTCGGGCGACCACTGGATGCCTATCGTTCACGACCTGCCAGCCGTGCTGTCGGTCGAGGTCCAGACCCTGCCATGATTCGGGTTGTCATACCGCACCACCTGCGCCTGCTGGCAAATGTCGGCAGCGAGGTCGCCATCCAGGTCGAGGAGCCAGTCACCCAACGCGCCATTCTCGATGCGCTGGAGATACGCTACCCGATGCTGCGCGGCACCATCCGCAACCACCAGACGAAGGAGCGGCGGCCTTTTATCCGCTTCTTTGCCTGCGGCGAGGATTGGTCGCACGAAGCGCCGGATGCGCCGCTGCCGGAGGCGGTTGCCAACGGGCAGGACGTTTTTCGGATTGTAGGCGCGATGGCGGGAGGCTAAGATGCCTGAAGACGAGAACAACTTCCCAAAACTGGCGCAGCCCGCCCTGCGCGCCCTGGCCGGGGCTGGAATCCGGTCTCTGGAACAGTTGGCAGACTACAGCGAGTCCGAAATCCGCCAATGGCACGGAATCGGGCCAAATGCGCTGAAAACGCTCCAC
>DAOUAZ010000155.1:0-24660 GCA_034432975.1 Anaerolineales bacterium
CAAGCCAGAAATATCGTATTCCCGGTAGCCCGGCACCGTGCCGAGGAAGTCGAAGACCGGCTGCACCATGCGAATGGCGGGCGGGTTTTCTATTTTGGTGGGCGGATGCTCATCTTCTTTGGGGTCGTCGAGGATAAGCCCCCAGCGCAGCCGGGCTGCCGCTGTCTTTATCGCTGCCGCATCCCTGGCAGGTATCCAACCGGCGAACCAGGATACGGGGCCTTCGTTGTTCATCCCGGAGCGCAGGGTCTCGAACGCCAGTTCCCGTTCGAGGGCGGCAATGGCCGGTTTCAGGCTGTCGGCATAGCCGGCATATTCGGCCACCTTGTTTTGTTTTTCGGACAACTGCTCGCGCAGGGATTGCAGTTCACGCTGATGCTGGCCCAGCGACCGGTCGGACGGCGCAAAATCAGCCGCTTCGTCAGGAAGTTCCAGCGCGCGGTCGGCGAACAGCAACACCCAAGCGCGCCCTTTCCCAGAATCCAGCAAAATATACTCTCCGGGCAGCGCGGCAAGCCGTTTGACCGGCAATTCCACCAGCCGCAGTGAAATTCCGTTTTGCGCCAGGCTATGGAGCAAGCCAGGGTCGAAATCGCCCCAGCCGCTTATCCGGTCGATTTCGCGCGTTTTTTCATCGATGGCGGCGTAAAGGCTTGCAATTTCGGCCGATAATTCGAGCACACTCCTGCTGAATGCGACCGCCTCATCCGGCGTAAAGGCGCGTTCTTGTTGGGCCGCTTTTGAATCCGAAAGCAGGAACCAGGCCTTTTCCAGGCCGGTTTTGTTTTCGGATAACTCCTCGAACGCCTCACCCCGGCCATCCACCGGTTCCAGGTGCATCAGCCCCAGTTTGCGCAATTCACGCGCGGCATTCTCTTTATCGCGCTCCATCACAACGACAAAAGCACGCTTCATCGGAATAATCATGAGGCTGCCCTTTCGACACGATTCTCATCGGCCACTGTTCGGCTGAGCGATTTCTGCGAGGCCTTGTTCTTGGCGATTTTGCCGCGCACAACCTGGGCAGTCTGCTGGTCGCCAAGATAAATGTGGATTTTGCGGATATTTTCAACCGTCTCAGGAATCTTGACCTTCTCGAACAGGTTGGCGCGCTGGGTGGTGATAACCAGTTCCCGCTCCAGACTGGAAATTTGTTCTTCCAGCACTTCGATTTCCAAATCGAGGGATAGGATAGAGCGCAGGTGTTCGAGCGCGCGGTCCACCCATAGTGGTTTGGAATACAGGCTGTAATCATCCACAGCAAAATCGGCCCTGATAAAAACTGGGATTTCGACACCGGCAATATTGTCGGTATCCGTCACCACCGTCCTGCCGGAAAGAAGCCAACTGCCATCGCCGGTTTGGAGCGCCGATTGCTCGCCAAAGACCGCAATCCAGGCCCGTAATTCCCGCATCAATCGCTCCCGTTCGGCAAGCCGTTCGTCAACCCGGACCTGGACTTTGCGAATTTCGATTTGCAATTGTTGTTTTTTGAGCAGCAAGGTGGGCAGGTAACGCTTATACATCTTCAAAGCGTCTTTCTGCTTTTTGTACTCATTTTTGGTCAATTTGATTTTAGACACTGCCGCTCCAAGATAACCGGCTCAAACAATGGCCCTGGGCCAGAATTTTTCAAGCAGCCGGGATTGAAGTCCTGTCTCTTCCGGCTCGAAGCAGGCGGCCAGAATCTCCCAGCCCCGGTCGAGGGCGTCTTCCAGGGGGATATTGACCGACAGGGCCATCATTTCGTTTTCGAACCGTTCGCCATATTTGAGCAATTTTTCGTCCCAATCGCTCATCTGGAACCCCATCGATTTTTTCTCCAGGGTATCACGGTAAGCAGCGAATAATTTAATCATCCCATCCATGATGGCGCGATGGTCTTCCCGCGTTCGGCTGTTGACCAACTGCTTGAGGCGCGAGAGAGAACCAAAGGGTTCGATATGACCGTCTTTAAGGTAAAACTGCCCCTCGGTGATATAACCGGTATTGTCCGGCACCGGATGGGTCACATCGTCGCCGGGCATGGTGGTAACGGTCAGGATGGTAATGAAACCGGCATCGCTAAAATCGACCGCTTTCTCGTAGCGCGCTGCCAGCTGGCTATACAGGTCGCCCGGGTAGCCCCGGTTGGAAGGGACCTGCTCCTGGGTGATGGCGATTTCTTTCAGGCTGTCGGAAAAGTTGGTCATATCGGTCAGCAGCACCAGCACGTCGAGGCCCTTCAGGGCAAACCGTTCCGCCACCGCCAGTGAAATATCAGGAACCATCAGGCATTCGACGACGGGGTCGGCGGCAGTATGGATGAACATGGTGGTTTTGTGCAGCGAGCCGCCTGCTTCGAGGGTGTCCTTGAAGAACAGGTAGTCGTCGTATTTGAGCCCCATGCCGCCCAGGATAATCAGGTCCACTTCCGATTGCATGGCGATGCGGGCCAACAATTCGTTGTATGGTTCACCGGAGACTGAAAAAATAGATAGTTTCTGGCTTTTGACCAGCGTGTTGAACAGGTCAATCATCGGGATGCCGGTGCGAATCATCTGGCTGGGAATAATGCGCCGGGTGGGGTTGACCGAAGGGCCGCCAATCGGAATCAGGTTCTCATGCAGGGCCGGGCCATTGTCGCGCGGCTCGCCCGCGCCATCGAAAATACGGCCTTTCAGGTCATCGGAGAAGGAGACCTGCATCTGATGTTCCAGGAAGCGCACTTCATCGCCGGTGGAAATACCGCGCCCGCCGGCAAATACTTGCAGTGAAACCAGGTCGTTATCGAGGCGGATGACTTCGGCCAGCGATACGCCAAACCGGGTGGAAACTTCGGCCAATTCGCCGTAGGCAACCCCCTCGGCCTTGACGGTGATGACGTTACCGACAATCGATTCGATGCGTGAATAGACTTTCCTCATGGCGCGCGCTCCAGGTTTTCTATGAGACGAAGGGCTATGGGGTCGAGCCGGGTGATTTTGCCCTCCAGGTAATCGAGAATTCTTTGGTCGGCCTCCCGAAGTTCGTCAGACTTCCAGGGAGTGCTATTGGCATCCAGGAACATCTGACGCAATGCATTGAAGGAGTGACGGGCTTCTTCCTTGGTTTTGAAGTCGAACGATGCGCCCAGCACCCTGACGACCCGGCTGAAAAACAATCGCTGGCGCTCCGGGCTGACTGAAGCATCCACCGGGTCGAAGGAATTTTGCTGCAAGTAGACTGCATCGAGGAATTCACCTTTGAGATAGACGATGAAATCGTCGAGGCTGGTGCCTTCTTCGCCGACCACCTTCATCATGTGGTCGACTTCCGCGCCATGCGCCAGGATGCTGCGCGCCCATTCGACCGCCTGATGGTCGATGATGCTTTTATACTTCGACCACGAATCGAGCGGGTGGATGGCCGGGAATTTGCGGGCATCGGAACGCTCCCGTGAAAGGCCGTGAAACGCGCCGACCACCTTCAGGGTAGCCTGGGTCACCGGCTCCTCGAAGTTCCCGCCAGCGGGAGAAACGGTGCCGCCGATGGTGACGGAGCCGACCTGGCCTGATTTGAGACGCACGATTCCGGCGCGCTCATAAAAACTGGCAATGACCGATTCCAGGTAAGCCGGGAAGGCCTCTTCGCCGGGAATCTCTTCCAGGCGGCCCGACATCTCGCGCATGGCCTGGGCCCAGCGGCTGGTGGAATCGGCCAGCAAGAGAACATGCAGGCCCATCTGCCGGTAATATTCCGCCATGGTGACGGCGGTATATACAGACGCCTCGCGCGCGGCCACCGGCATGGAAGACGTATTGCAGACAATGACGGTTCGCTCCATCAGCGAACGCCCGGTTTTTGGGTCGGTCAATTCAGGGAATTCGACCAGGGTTTCGACGACTTCACCGGCGCGCTCGCCGCAAGCCGCGATAATGACGATATCGACCTCAGCATAGCGGCTGGTGACTTGCTGCAAAACAGTCTTGCCCGCGCCAAAGGGTCCCGGTACGCAGTATGTGCCGCCCTTTGCCACCGGAAAGAAGGTGTCGATAATGCGCGTCTTGGTGACCATTGGCTCGACCGGCCTGAGCCGTTCGTCATAGCAGTTGATGGCGCGCTTGACCGGCCAGTGAAAGGCCATTGTCAGCGGGAAGGTTTGTCCCCTTGAATCCTGCAACACGGCGATTTCGTCCCTGACGGTGTACGCGCCTGCCGGTTGGATGCTTTTCACGGTGTAGGTTTCGAGCATGTCGAACGGGACCATGATGTGGTGGGTAAACGTCCCCTCCGGCACAGTGCCTAACAGGTCGGCGCGCTCGACCGCGTCACCCACCCTGGCAACCGGGGTCCAGTCCCACCTGGTTTCGGGCGACAGGGCGTCCATGTAAATACCCGGCTCCAGGAAATAACCGGTTTTTTGGGCGACTTCGGGCAGGGGATTCTGGAGTCCGTCGTAAATTTTCCCGAGCAGTCCCGGCCCAAGCGTCACGGCAAGCAATTCGCCGGTAAAAACGACCGGCATCCCAACTTTGATACCCCGGGTGATTTCGAAGACCTGGGTCTGGACGAGGTTCCCCCGAATGCGAATCACTTCGGCTTTGAGGTGTTTTCCATTGACTTCTATGAATGCGACTTCGTTGAGGGCGACCGGCCCGTCGACCTGGACGGACACCATATTACCGTTTACGCCAGTCACCCTTCCTGTGGTAGTTTGGGTCATACATTCTCTCCGGTTTGGCTGCGGCGCGTGATGGATTGGAGAACGGCGGAACAGGCGACAGAATAGCCTGCCTCGCCATCTGCCTGGCGAAATCGCTCCCGGCGCGCCAGGGCTTGCAATTTGAGGGAGTAGGCAGCCAGGAAACTCAAGTCAAAAAAACGATTGAGGGCCAGCCGCTCAATCAAAGCCCAACGTTCTTTTTCGATGAGCAATTCGGCTTCGAGCGGATTTTCGGCGGCAAAAGCGGCCTGGGCAACCCGCAGCGCATCCCAATCCACTTCTCCAGGCAGGGAATATTTCTCGACAGGCTTACGCAGCCGCCCGGCGCGCAGGCGCGCCAGTTCGCTGCGCAGGCAATTTTCCCAGTGGTAGTACGCTTTCAGCAGGGGCAGGCGGCTGGCAGGAAGCGGCGCGCGCCCGGCTTCGGGGATGAACAGGCTGGCCGAAGCCAGTACATCGAAGTCGGACTGGTTCAGGAAACGGCTGGCTTTTTCCAGGAATTCTTTCAGGGAAAACGGCGGGGCCATGCCCGGCAGCAACGAGGGCAGGGTGGCCGCAAAATAGTAGTAATCTGCCATACTCACCTGGCGGCCTCGACGACCAACGCAGCCATGTGATTATTGAGGTAGCCTGCCAGCATTTCTGCCACGGCTTCGGCAGAAAAGTCGTAATAGGCCGCCCCGTCCTTCTCCATGATGCGGAACCCAGCCTTGAGTCCCTTGAGCGGTTTGAGTTCCACTCCCCCCGATAGGGTTTTGCGCAGGTTGACCGCGGCCCAGGTCTCCAGGCTTTTAATTTGGTCTTCGGGAACCAATAGCGTCAGTTCTCTGCCATCTTTCGCGGCCCAGGCAGTCAATACGAGCGGGATGACCTGCTTGAGCATTTCCTCGTCATACACAGCCTGTGTTTCACCGCGCACCATTTTCTCCAGCACATTCTCCACCTCGCCCCGGAAGGCGCGGATAAGGTCGCGGGCGGCTTGCTGGAGCGCGGCGCGTCCGGCCTCTTCGGAGCGGCGGGCTTCCAGCCGGGCTTTATCGGTGATGGCCCTGGCTTCTTTTTCCGCGTTCGCCAGGATTTCCTGCCGCCTGGCCTCGGCTTCCGCCAGCAGCCGGTCAGACTCAGCCCTGGCTTCATCGACGGCTTCCCGTTTGATTTTTTCCAAAATTTCCTGAACACGACTATCCATGAATATCCTCGACATTCTGTTATCGTAAGTTCAATGCAAGATGACCAAACCGGTCAGACATTTTTTCCCGCCCCGCGCGGCAACACTTCAGCCAAATCATCCCGCTCCGCCCTGGCGAGCGGCAAGCCGGTTTTATACGCGGCAGACGAAATCGCGTGCGCGACCACCGGCGAAGCCAGCAGGAGCAGGATGATGATAAGCAGGCCTTTGAAAACGGTCAACCCCGGCAAAATGGCAACCGCAGCGCCGACCATCATCGCCGCGCCAAAGGCGGTGATTTTCCCGGCAGCATGCAGGCGGGTATAGACATCGGGCAGACGTTTGACGCCCAACATTCCGAGTGACGAAAAAATAATACCCACCAGCAAAAACAGGATTGCCAGTATTTTTAAGATGATATTCCACGTCAGGGAAATCAGTTCAACGGTATCCATAATTAGAACATCCTGTGGTCGATAATGTATTTCGCCAGGGCAATGGTAGACAGGTAACTGACGGCTACCAATCCCAGGCCGACATCGACAAATAGTACGTTATCCACATTTCCTCGTAAGGGTGGGTATATCTCGCTCAAGATGGCAAAACTCATCAAGACGCAAAACAGCAGCACGCCCGCCAGGTCGAGGCCTATCAGCCGGTCGAAACTGTTTTCGCCGCGCCAGGCGCGCCAGACGGCAAGCGCCAGGAAAAGAACGTGTACGAAGAGCGCGACGAGGGTTATGCCAAAAAGGATTTTGTCCAGGAACTGGTTGAATGCTTCCATAGCGTTAATTCGTGTTTCTCATTTCCACATGCAGCATCAGGCGACAATTTTACTCAACAAGTTGCGGCGCAGGGATTGGGCTTCTTCCGCATATTCGTCCGAACGGTCAATTTCGAGCGTATGAATGTACATGATTCCGCGCTCGTCCATCGCAACCACCATCTCGCCGGGGGTCAGGGTGATGGCATGGGCGCTCAAGGCGGTCGCCAGTTCGCTCTGGCAGCCCGAATCAATCGCCACGATGCCGGGACGGATGGGAAGTTTGGGGTCAAGCACAATCCGGGCAACATTATAGGCGCTCTTGAACATGTCAGCCACCACCAGCAAGGCATACCGCAGTAACCCGATAAGGGATGTCAACATGCGCCGAAAGTTAACAGGCTGCCTGCGAATCGGGATGAATAAACTGACGCCCATCGCAATCAAAAAACCAAACACCAGGTTGGGAAGGAACTTTTCACCCGGCTGGTGCGTGAGCGCCAGGTAAACAAGCATAAGGGGTATGGCGATTTGCAAACGTCCTATCATTTTCGAAAAATCCTGAATTCCACGTTATGGGAGGTTGACATGCGGCAAAGCGCTGACGGCCTGGATGTAGTTTTCAGGCTGGGACAAATTCGCAACCACATAATAGGCCGCGTTGACCAGCGGCTCGCTCCAGATGCCAAGCACAAGGCAAAGGGCAATCAGGATGGCCGGCGCTACCAGGCGGTCGCCTTGCTTGGGCTTAATCTCCGGGTTGGGCTCGAACCAGATTTTCATGAAGGCGCGGATAACGTACACCAGGCTGACAATGCTTGCCAGGCCGATAATCGCCAGGGACAGGTATTGCTGGGCTTCGATGCCGCTCCAGAATATCATTAATTTGCTAATGAATCCATTCAGCGGGGGAATCCCTGCCAGGGACATGCCGCCCATCAGGAAGAGGAAACCTGCCGCAGGGCTGAGTTTGCCTACGCCCACTACCGAGGTGAACGATGCGTCTTTATTCGGGGTGCGGCTGGCCATTGCGCCGGCCATCATCAACATGGCCGCTTTGGCAAGCGAGTGGTTGAACGAAAACACCAGCGCGCCGGCCAGGGCCAGCGGTGTTCCCCAGCCAATCCCAATCATGATGAACCCGAGTTGCCCCATCGTCGAATAGGCCAGCATACGCTTGACACTGTAAGTGCCGGTTGCGCCCAGTCCGCCATAAACGACGCCGATAACGCCCAGGAGAACCAACAGGGGGTTCAGCAGCGCAAAATCGGGGAAGAGCATCAGGGTGATGCGGAAAAAGGCATAGACGCCGACCTTGACGACCACCGAGGACAGAACCGCATGAACTGGGGTCGGGGCAGC
Source organism: Anaerolineales bacterium (assembly GCA_034432975.1). GTDB lineage: Bacteria > Chloroflexota > Anaerolineae > Anaerolineales > Villigracilaceae > UBA5195. The sequence continues at coordinate 7,978 of DAOUAZ010000155.1, forward strand.
CGTGTGAAAATCGGGCTGCCAGAAGTGGAAGGCAAACCCGGCGCTTTTGACCAGGAAGGTGGCCGTCAGGAAGGCCAACCCGGCCAGGGCCAGCGGGTCGTTGGGATTTTGCCGAATGGCCTGCGCCAGCCCCGCCAGGTTGAGCGTGCCATAGACCGCATAGAGCGCGCCAACCGCCAGAAGGAAGAACACGCTTCCGACGGTACTGATGAGCAGGTACTTGTACGAAGCCTCCACGCCATATTTATCATCTGCCATGCCGGTCAGGACCGCGCCGCTGATGACAATGAGTTCGGCGAATACGAACAAGTTGAACAGGTCGCCGGTCAGGAAGGCGCCGGTCATGCCGGTCGCCAGGCCAAGAAACACCGGGTAGAATGCCGGGTACTGGGCCACTTTTTCGATGGTGCCGGTAGCATACAGAATGCCGCCAGAAATGACCACCTGCGTCATGACCACCATGAAAACGGCCAGCGGGTCAGCCACCAGGGTAATCCCGGCGGGGACCGGCCACAATCCTGATTGCAAAGCCAGGATTTCACCAACGATAAACACCCGCCAGGCCAGGACCAGGGAAAAGGCCAGGGACATGACCATGAACGTCAGCGCCAGGCCGGCCTGCAAGCGGCGCTGTTTCCGCACCAGCAGGGTGACAACGATGCCCAACGACGGGGTGAGGAACGGGGGAAGTACGAGCCAGTCCATTAGTGACGCAATCCTTCGATACGGTCTGAGTCGCTTGTCTTATATCGAAATCCCATGACATAGAGCAGGCTCAGGCTAAACGCAAAGAAGCCCGCGCCAATTACAATCGCCGTCAGTACCAGGGCTTGCGGCAGCGGGTCGCTTACCTGCCCCTGGCCTCCATAGTAGGCTGCAATCACGCCGTTATAGGCCCCGGTCGTCAACAGGAACATATTAACGGCATTGGTCAGGATGACGAGGCCAATCGCCACCCGAATCAGGTTGCGGCGCAGGAGTTGGAAAATTCCCAGCGCAAACATCAAACCAATGGCAAAAGCCGTAAACAAATTTAACATAGCGCATATCCGTTTTGCGTGTATCGTTTAATTTTGACCAATTTCGGTCAGGAGCGTGTCGCTCTCTTTGTCTTGCTCGGCGGGGTGTCCCAGGTTATCGAGGATAAGCACCGATGCGCCCAGCACCACCAGGCAGATGGCGATTTCGAACACCAACCCGTTGCCCAAGACCACGCCAGCCGGTAAAATCTCGGAAATTCGGAGCAGCGCGCCGTAATCGACAGGGGCAAAAAAACCTTTCAACCCTTCCCCGCGCCCGTTTCCCCACAGGAAACCAGGCAGGGAGTTGACGAAAGCAATGCCCACGCCTATTGCAATGAAACGCACCGGTTTGAGCCACGCCAATTTCGACTTGATGGCGTTATATCCAAAAATGATATACCAACTGGAAATAGCCAAACTGATAATGATTCCGGCGGTAAACCCATCGCCTGGCTGGTCATGCCCGAAGATGAGTTGCGTCATCGCCAGGATGACCGCCAGCGGCAGCAGGGCATAGGCCAGCAAGTGCAGGAAGGGGGAGGTGGGCAGACCAAAGGAACCGGTCGGTTCGCCAGACGGGTTTTGGGATTCTGGCGGTTCGAGGTGCTCGTTGGCCTCGTGCCTCGGGACAGGCTTTCCGGCTTTGCGGACGGTGTAGTGCAAAATGGTGTAGATTCCCAGGGCAGCCAGGGCAAAGACCAGGATTTCCAGAACGGTATCCAGCGCGCGGAAATCCACCAAAATCGCGCCGACCATATCCTTTGCGCTTGCCAGCGATTTGGCGTTCTGGGCGTAGTATTCAGAAGCAACGCTTTCACGCGGGCGGGTTTCGAGCGCCGCAAACGAGACGATGAAAACAAGCGCGCCCAGCGCGAGCGAAATTAAAACATCCCGCGCCAGTCCTTGCCGGGTTTGGTGATAAGTGAATTCCTGGGCCTTTTTGCGCAAACTGCGCGGAATGATGGTCAGGGTCAAGACAAGAATGACCGTCACAAACACATCGACCACCACCTGGACCAGGGCGACATCGGGCGCGGGCTCGAACGCCATCCAGGCAGCCACCGCCAGGCCCGAAACGCCAAAGCCGATAATGGCGTGCAAATCACGCCGAATGACCACGCTGACCAGGGTTGCGCCAACCGCAATGACCAGGGCTGAAACACGCAGGAAGGAAAAAAGCCAGCTTACAGTGGGCGGGGCCAGCAAATTGGCGGCCTTGAAAACTTCGACGGGCAGGCCGCCAAAGGCCACCACAATGGCGATGGTCGTCAGCAGCATGATGCTGATATAAAAGCGAATTTGTCCCCGCTGGAGCAGGGTGGAGGCGCGCGCGCCGAGGTCAATCACCTTCAACGCGGCGTCGTAAACAGCGTTAGCGCTCAAACCGGGCAGGAAGGCCGACAGGATGGGGCGAACCCGCGCCAACTGCCAGAACAGCAGGCTGCCGAGCGTCACCGCAACCACGGAAAGCAAGAGCGGAACATTGATGCCCGTCCACAAGGCAAGGGAAACCTTGACTTTTGCGCCATAGGAGGCAGAGGCGGCATCGGCCAGGAAACTGGCAAGGATAACAGGCCCAGACAGGAGGCCAACCAGGAGGGACAGGAAGGCCGGGATAGCCGGGGCCAGCCAGAATCCCCATTTGGGGTCGTGTCCATGCGGCGGATGCTTCGGGTCTGCCGGTTGGCCGAGGAAAACCCCGCGCACGAGCAATCCCGACTGCGCCAGGAGCATGGCCCCGGCCAATACTGTCATCAACGGGAAGAAAAAGTCAAGGCTGGCGGGCAGTCCTGGGTGCAGGACGCTGGCAAGCAGGGTCTCCTTGGCCAGGAAGCCGAACAGGGGCGGCAGTCCGGCCATCGAAAGAGCCGGCACCAACACCAAAATAAACAGGATGGGCATCTGCCTGCGCAGGCCGCCCAGTTTGCGCAGGTCGCGCGTGCCAGTCTCATGGTCGATGATGCCCGCCGACATAAACAAGGATGATTTATACAGGGCATGCGCCAGGATGCCTATCACCAGGGCCTTGTAGGCATATTCATCGCCCTGTCCGATGAGCGCAACCAGCACCCCTAACTGCGAGATGGTCGAATAGGCCAGCAGTGCCTTCAGGTCGTTTTGTTTCAAGCCGAGGTAGGCGCCGGTCAGCATGGTGGCAAAACCGAACAGGCTCAGGGTCCAAAACCAGGTATCGTTTCCGCCCAGGGCCGGGTTGAAGCGCGCCAGAAGGTAAACCCCGGCTTTGACCATCGTGGCCGAATGCAGGAAGGCGCTGGCCGGGGTGGGCGCGCTCATGGCGTCGGGCAGCCAGATGTGGGCCGGGAACTGGGCGCTCTTGGTGAAAGCGCCCAGGGCAATCAACGCAAAGAAGGCCGGGTAAAGCGGGTGATTGCGCAAAAAGTCGCCGCTGGAGAGCAGGGTCTTGAAATCGGAAGCGCCGAGAAGGACCATGATGAAGGCGAACCCGGCCAGCAGGGCAATTCCGCCGCCCCCGGTGATGAACAGCGACTTGAACGCGCCCCGGCGGGCGGCTTCATCCTTGTATTTATAGCCAATCAGCAGGAAGGAGGAGATGCTCGTCCCTTCCCAGAACAGGAACAAGGTGATTAAATCGCCGGCCAGCACCACGCCCAACATGGCAAGCATGAAGAGCAGGGTGTAAGCGAAGAAGCGATACTCGATATTCGTTATTCGAGGTTCGTTATTCGATATTCGGTATTCGTCGTTATTCGAGACTCGGGGTTGGGGCTTCGAGTTTCGAGTTTCGAGTTTCGATTGATCGAACATCGCCTTATCGTGTCCCGAATTATCGAAGTAGTATCCCGTATAAACGACAACCAGCGCGCCGATGCCGGTAATGATGAGGCCGAACAAGGCCGAGAGTCCATCGAGATAGAGTGAAAAGTTCAAGCCCAGGGAGGGAATCCAGGGGATGGAGAATTCCAGGGATTTTCCATGCAGTTGGGTCGCGGCATAGAGCAGCGCGCCGAACGAGGAAAGGGGAAAGATGGAAAAAATCCAACCGGCTTGCGGATTGGTGAGCGGCGCGCGGCGCAGGACAAGAACAGCTATGATACCGGTGATAAGGACCAATAGCGGGATAACAAGGGAAATGGGCAGCATATCAGGCATACAAGGTGTTCAGGAAATTTCAGGCGGTTTTGCGCGGCTTTCGAAGGTCAAGGAACATTGAGACGGCGAGGGTCAACAGGGTGAGCGGGGCAACGAACCAGACCATCGCCAGGTTGAAGGCCGGCAGGGCAGCGTGATGCGATGCCGCCAGGATAAGGTAAGCCGTGTAAGCGGCGTAATACCCCAGGAAGAGCCAGCCTTCCCAGCGGTCAATCCGACGTCCGGTGAAGAAAATCGGCAGGGTAGCGAAGGCAGCCGCTATCATGACCGGGATGTCAAACGCAATCGCCGACGAGGAAACGGGCAAGCCGAGGGGCGAGGCCAACCCGCCCAACCCCAGCACGGCGAGCAAGTTGAACAGGTTACTGCCGATAACATTTCCGACCGCAATATCGCGCTCGCCTTTGATGGCGGCGGCAATCGATGCGGCAACTTCAGGCATAGATGTTCCAGCAGCGACGATGGTTAACCCAATGATGAGTTCGCTCAATCCGAGCCAGCGAGCAATCGAAACCGCGCTATCTACCAGGAGGTCCGAGCCGTAGACCAGGAGACCCAGCCCAATCACGACCAGTCCGATATTGACAACCCAGGGCCTCCAACCGGTTTCTCCTTTACCGGCATATTCCTGTTCATATTCCTGTTCCACTTCCCGATTTTTCTCCCGGCGGCTTTGGATGATGAGAAAAACGGTATAAACGACAACACCCAGGAACAGCAGACCGGCTTCCAGCCGCCCGATGACGCCATCCAAAGACATAAAATATACCAGGAAAGAAACGCCAATCATCAGCGGCACATCGAGTCGAATGAGTTGCTGCTGGACAATGAGAGGCGTAATGGCTGCCGAGATGCCCAGGATGAGCAGGATATTGAATATATTACTCCCCACCACATTGCCGACCGCGATATCGGCCTGCCCTGCCAGCGAAGACTGGACAGACACTGCCATCTCAGGCGCGCTGGTGCCAAAAGCGACAACCGTCAGGCCGATGACGAGCGGCGATATGCCAATTTTGGCCGCCAGGCGCGAAGCGCCGCGCACCAGCCAATCTGCTCCCAAGATGAGAAAAGCCAGGCCGCCTAAAAAAGATGCCACCGTTAAGAACGTCATTGTTTTTCCTCTCGTTTTTCCTCGTAGTATTTTAGCAAACGATCATAAAAAACACCCGCTTTGGATGCGGGTTTTGATATTTTTCTTAGTCCCTTATCAATACCTGTCCAGCAGCCATCTCTCCTTATCTCTCTACGCCCGGCGGCGCATACGAAATTCATAAACAAGCGAGAGGACCAGTATCAGCGCGGTCAATGGCAACACAAACCAAACCAATACCATGTTGACCATTGGCAGGGCCTCGTTACCGGTGGCTTTCAGGATAAGATAAATTGTATAGGCCACATAATAGCCGAAAAACAGGAACCCTTCCCAACGCTCGATATAAAAGCCGGTAAAAAAGATGGGAAGCGTAATCACCGCAACGGCTATCATCACCGGAATGTCGAAAAGGAGCGCAGCCTGCGAAACGGAAATTCCAACCGGGACGACGATGGAACTTAAGCCCAATACAAAAAACAGGTTGAAAATATTGCTGCCAACCACATTGCCGACCGCAATGTCGCGCTCCCCTTTGGCCGCTGCCACGACCGAGGTCGCCAGTTCGGGCAGGGAGGTGCCAACCGCCACCACCGTCAGGCCGATGACCAGTTCGCTGACTCCCATCCAGTGCGCCACTTCAACGGCGCTATCCACCATCCAGCGCGCGCCCAGCACCAACAATCCCAGACCAACCACCACCAGCCCGATATTGAGCAGCCAGCCGCGCAGGTTTTTCTGTTCACCCGGGCTGTATTCCTGCTCATACTCCTGCTCCACATCGCGGCTCTCCTTGCGGCTTTGGCGAATCAGGAACCAGATGTAGGCGGCCAGCGCGCCAAAAAAAATAAAACCTTCCAGCGTATTGATGAGACCATCCAGGGCAAACAGGTATGTCGCAATTGAAACACCTACCATCAGCGGGACATCCTGCCGCACCACCTGCTGCTGCACCACCAGCGGCGCAACAATGGCAGAAATGCCCAAAATAAGCAGGATGTTTGCAATGTTGCTGCCAACTACATTACCAATGGCAATATCAGGCTGACCGCCCATCGCCGCTTGAACGTTAATCGCCAGTTCCGGGGCGCTGGTGCCAAACGCCACCACCGTCAGGCCAATGACCAGCGGTGAAATGCCGGCCCAGGCTGCAACGCGCGAAGCGCCGCGCACCAACCACTCCGCGCCCAGGGTAAGCAAAGCCAGGCCGGCAACAAAGAAAATCCCTGTGAGGATGGTCATATCGGTTCTGTCTCCAAATGGCTCGCGGCGGCGAAAAGTTTGTCAGGAATTTTTATAGTATTATGGCGCAGGATTTGCGCTATTCGCGCAAATCATAGCAACCTTTGGTTGCGGCCCGCGAAGCGGCTGCGCTATGAGATAATGACGCTTATCATACCATCACTCTGCCCTTCCTTTAGTGGTGAATCAGCAAGAAGCGAGGATAAGATGAGCCTGCAACTGCAAAACCCAGCCGTGTTGAACAAAAAGCAGTGGGATACGGCCCTGCTGCTGGGCTTCTTTACCGTTTTCTACAACCTGGCTGAGGGCCTGGTCTCGGTTTATTTTGGCGTTTCCGATGAAACCATCGCCCTGTTCGGGTTCGGCGTCGATTCGTTCATCGAGGTCTTATCAGGCGTTGGAATCATTGCCATGATTCTGCGAATTCGCCAAAATCCAGACACCCCACGCTCCCAATTCGAGCAGACCGCCCTGCGCATCACCGGTACCGCCTTCTATATCCTGGCTGCCGGGCTGGTGCTGATCATCGTGGTCAACCTGGCGACCGGCCACAAACCCGAAACCACCCTGCCGGGCGCAATTATCTCTACGATTTCGATTGCGGTGATGCTGTGGCTGGTGACGGCCAAACGCAAAGTGGGCCGCGCGCTCCATTCGGCCCCCATCCTGGCCGACGCCAACTGTACCATGACCTGCGTCTACATGTCGATTGTGCTGCTCGCTGCCAGCCTGGTCTATCACCTGACCGGATTCGGATTCGTCGACAGTTTGGGCGCTGCCGGGCTGGTTTACTTTTCCTTTCGAGAAGGGCGTGAAGCCTTCGAGAAAGCCGCCGGGCTCGCGTGTGGCTGCGAAACGGACTCGTGTAAAGAGTAGTGGAATTCTTGCATACGCCCTGAAAGGATACCTCGATGTTGAAAATTTTGTTGGTGGAAGACATGCCCGACACGGTCGAGTTGGTGCGCAGGGCATTGTCGGCGCATGATTACGAAGTCGTCCACGCCCCCGATGCGGAAACGGGATTACAGATGGCGCTCGACGAACGCCCCCATCTCATCCTGCTCGACCTGGGCCTGCCCGATTACGACGGTCAAACCCTGGCAGGCTGGCTGCGCGCCGAACCAAGCCTGACGGGCATTCCCATCGTCGCCTTTACCGCCTGGCCGCAAGAAACAGCCCGTAAAATGGTGGAAAGTTACGGCTGCAATGGGTACATCCAGAAACCCATCCAGAAGGTCAAAGATTTCGTTGACCAGATTGACTCCTTCCTGAAAACCGGCTGAAGCCGCCTGCTATGACCGACGAAAAAATCCAACTCATTCCTGCCAGCCGCTTCACCATCGAACAATTGACCGCCATCTATAACCAGACTCGCGTCGATTACCTGGTTCCAATGCCGATGAACGCCAAGCGACTGGGAGACTACATTGCGGATTACGATGTGGACCTTGACCATTCCCTGGTTGCCATGCAAGGGGATGAATTGCTGGGCGTGGCCATGCTGGGCGCGCGCGCAGCAGGCCGCGCCTGGATAACGCGCCTGGGCGTGCTGCCCAACATCCGGCGCGGCGGCGTGGGGCAGGCCCTGATGAACGGACTGCTCGAAAACGCGGCCAAACTCAACCGCAACTTTGTCATGCTCGAAGTCATCAAAAACAACGTCCCGGCCCACCAGTTATTCCTGAAATTGGGTTTTCGAGAAATCGGGGAATTGCTGGTATTGCGCCGCGCGCCGGTCGTCCCCCCACCCGACCCGGTCATTGCGGATGCCCGGCGGCTGGAACGCATCGACGCCCTGCGGCTGGCCGGGCGCGACCGCGGCACCTTGCCCTGGACCAACCAATCCGAAACCCTCATCAATGCGCAAGAGGTTTCCGGGTTGCAAATTACACTTGCCGATGACAGCCAGGGCTGGTTAATCTACCAACGCCAAAAATTTATCCTGACCCGCTTTGCCTACAAAACCGAAGTGGGCAACCCGGCAACAGTGGCTTATGCTTTCCTCTCGCACCTGCACCACCAATATCCCCGGCTCGATACCCACCTGGAAAACATCCAGGTCAACGACCCGCACCTGCCTGCCTTTTATGAAATGGGCTATGTCGAATCTTTCCGGCGCATCGAAATGTGGCTGGGCGACCCGCCGCCGGAACTTCACATGACCCCCCCGTCGGATTGCCCTGAAATCGTTGCGCAGACTGACAATATCATGTTGAAAGCCGGGCCAGGCGGCCCAATGGGTGGATAATCATGTACAATTTATCAAAGTCAACTTTGCGCGATATCAAAGCATGATGATGCAAAACATATGGAAGTTTATCCAGCCTGCGAGAACCCGGGAGAAAGTGGTCATTCTCCTGGCGATTGTGCTGTTATACATTGCGCTGTTTTACCCGTTAATCACTTTCACCGGGCGGGTTGGCGCGGCATTGGTCGCTGTCCCTGTCGCAGCGGCGGGCTGGTTTTTTGGGCCGGTGGCCGGACTCATCGCGGGGTTGGCAAGTATTGGGTTGAATGCCGGCCTTTTCTTCCTGCTCGATGGCATGAAGGGAGCCGCCTGGTTGCTGGCAGGCTGGCCGGGAAACCTGATGGTGGTAGCCGCCGGTTACAGCATGGGCTTGATAGAAAAAGAATTCGGGGAGCGCGCGCGCATCCGCATCGAGTTGAGTTCCCGCGAACGATTCATCTCCATCCTGGGACTCGCCGCCAGGGGTATTCTCGACCCAAAATTCGCGCATGACCGGTATTTTTACCTTGCCAGTCACCTGGCAAACCTGTTCGTTGCCGATTACGCTTACGTTTTGCAGTGGAACGCCTCCCAGGGTAAAATGACCCTGCTCACAACGACCAGTCCCAACGGCAAACATGTGACCAACTTCGTGCTGGAAGAAGACAAAGCCGCCTCTGATTCAATCTTTATTGGAAACCATCAGGCTCTTGTACTAAGTAACACTGCGCCGCCCAACCTCGTCAGTTTCTCCGCATTAAGGGAACTTTCCCTGCCCGCCAATTCAGAATTCGTCCTGCCGTTGGCTGCCGGGGAATATAAATTTGGCGTGGTCGTGTTTGGATTCGATACCCCCCACCGCGCTTCTGTCGAGGAAATTATCTTCGCGCAATTAGCCAGTTCCCAGGTGGCGCTGGCGCTTTGGACCGCCGAGCAAGACGTTCGGATAAAGAAACAACTGCGGGAAGCCAGCACGCTCTCGAAAATCGAACGCGCCCTGAGCGAAACCGAAAAGGTGGGTCTCGAAACACTGCTCCAACTGATTGTGGATTCAGCCCAGGAATTAATTCCCGCCGCGCAAAAAGTCGTTTTGCACCTCGTCGATATCGATAATCAGGTTTTGATACCGCGCGCGATAGCCGGGACAGGCAAAACATCCAGAGCAAAACTAAACATGCGGCTGGGAGAGGGCATCGCAGGCCAGGTGATTGCCACAGGGAACAGCATCTCCATCGCCGACATCCGCGCCGACCCGCGTTTTATTCACCAGACCATCCCGGTCGAATACCGCTCCATTATCGTGGCGCCCATCAGAAAGAGCCAGCATGATGTGGTGGGAACCATCAGCATCGACAGCGAATGGTCGAACGCTTTTACACCCGACGATGAACGCCTGCTCGATGCGCTCGGCGTGCAGGCGGCCATCGCTATCGAAAATGCCAGCCTGTTGGAAACAACCCGGCAAGACTTGCAAGAATTCAACGTTCTCTACCGTATTGGAAGCACCCTGGCAGCCACCCTCGACCCTGATACTTTGTTCCACGAAACGACCAGCCTGCTAAGGCAGTTATTTGGGTTTTATCATACCCATATTTTCGTGGCAGAACCTCAGACGGGAGATTTGGTTGTGCGCGCGGCCAGCGGGGAACACGATTCGTCGTTATTTGAGCAGCGTTATCGGATTGCCGTTGGGGCCGGCATTGTTGGCCATGTGGCCGAATTGGGCGAACCGTTCGTCACAAATAACGTGGAGGCCGTCGTCTTTTTCATGCGCAATCCGCTGCTGCCCGATACACAATCTGAATTGACCGTACCAATCAAAATCGACGGCAAAGTATTGGGGGTGTTGGATATTCAGGAAAAACCCCCGCGCCAGTTTTCGCAGCGTCAGATGAACCTGATGGCGGCGGTTGCCGACCAGCTGGCGGTTGCCCTGCAAAAAGCCAACCTGTACCAGGAGTTGCAAACCTCCCTGCGCCAGGAAAAAGAGATGCGTGCCCAATTAATCCAGAGCGAACGGCTCGCGCTGGTCGGGCGGCTGCTGGCATCCGTCTCGCACGAGCTCAACAATCCCTTGCAGGCAATCCAGAACGCTCTCTTCCTCATCAAAGGAGACGAGGAATTGTCCGGGCAGGGCCGCCAGGACCTGGAGATTATCCTCTCGGAGACAGAACGCATGGCCTCCTTGATCGGCAGGCTGCGCTCGACGTACCGCGCATCCCAGATCGAAGATTTCCAGGAAATCCAACTCAATGATATGGTCGAAGATGTCCATGCCCTGACATCTACCTACATGAGACACCGGAGCATTGTCTTCACATTCCACCCTGACCCCGACCTGCCCGCCGTGCCGGTCATCCCCGACAAAATCCGGCAGGTCATCTTGAACCTGTTCATGAACGCCATCGAAGCCATGCAAAACGGCGGAGAACTCACCATCCACACCTATCACCTGCCTGAGCAGGAACAGGCCTTACTCACCTTTGCCGACACCGGGCCTGGCCTCAACCCTAAAATCCAACCCAGCATCTTCGAGCCGTTCGTCACCGACAAGGACACCGGCACGGGCCTTGGACTGACCATTACCGCCGATATCGTCCACCAGCATCGCGGCGAAATCCTGGCTGAAAACAATCCAGAAGCAGGCGCAATCTTCAAAGTCTGGCTGCCCGCCAGGAGGGATGAATGACCACAGGCGTCACCGGGCACATTCTCATTGTCGATGACGAGGCTTCCTTGCGGCATACCCTGGCGCGCATCCTGCAGCGCGCCAACTTCGAGGTCACAACCGCCGCAAGCGGCCAGGAGGGGCTATCCCTGCTGGGGCAGCACCCCTTCGACCTGGTCTACCTGGATATTCGGATGCCCGATATGAGCGGGATGGAAGTGCTGAAGCGCATCCAGGCCGCCCTGCCAGAGCTCCCGGTTGTGCTTTTTACCGCCCAACCAGACCTGAACTCCGCGCTCGAAGCGCTCCGGCAGGGCGCCACCGATTACCTGCTGAAACCGCTCCAGCCAGGCGACATCATTCAGCGTACCCAAACCATCCTTGCCCGACAGGAGCGCGAGCGCCGCAAACGCCAAATCCGGGCCCAAATCGAATCGCTGGAGGCCGAACTTAAAAGCCTGGAAAGCGCCGAGGCGCACCAACCGCAGGCCTCCGCCCCCGAAAATGGGGAAGACCGATTCCTGGCGCGCGGGAAAATCACCCTGGACCTGCTCGCCCGCCGCCTGACGATTGACGGCCAAACTGTCAACCTGCCTCCCGCCACATTCGACTACCTGCTGGTTTTGCTGCGGCACGCCCCCAACGTGGTCGATTACCAGACCCTGGTAACAGAAGCCCAGGGGTATGCAGTGGAATTCCGCGAGGCGCAGGAACTGGTCAAGTGGCATGTTCACCAGATTCGGCAGGCCATCGAGCCAGACGAGCGCAGTCCCCGTTACCTGATTAATGTGCGGGGAACGGGCTACCGCTTTGTGGCAGACTAACCGTCCCGAAGGTTTAGAACCTTCGGGACGGTTTTTTATCGCCTGCCAACTTTTGCCAACTTTTCCCATAGATCACTAACTGCGCGCCAAAAAATATCGTGGAAAATATGTACATGGCGACTGATACCCTGTCTGTCACTCCCGATATCGTCAAAGCGCGCATCCTGGTGGTTGACGACAACCCCGGCACGGCGGCCACATTGGCGCGCGCCATCGCGCGGCTAAGCCCCAACCTGGAGGTAATTTCCGCGACAGATGGCGAAACCGCCCTCCAGCAAGTCGGTGATGAACCTGTCGATTTGGTCATCACCGATATGATGATGCCCGGCCTGAACGGCCTGGAATTGATAGAAACCCTGCGCAAGCAGGCAGAAGTCAAACCCGTCCACACCATCCTGATAACCGCCTACGATGTGCCAGGGCTGAAAGAAAGCGCCAGGCGGATGAAGGTGGATGAAACCCTCATCAAACCCGTCCCCCCGGAGCGAATTTGCCAGATTGTCCGCAGCGCGCTTGCGCAGGCCCAACCCGCCCAGGCTGCCGACGGGCAAACTCCTGAAGCGAGGCAAAAATTCCGGCTGCTGGTCGCCGACGATAACCCCAGCAACCTGACCCTGTTGGCCCGTTACCTGCAACAGGAAGAATACGAACTGCTCACCGCCTCCAACGGCCTCGAAACGCTCGAAAAAACGCGCGCCGAACTACCCGACCTGATTCTCCTGGATGTCAACATGCCCGAAATGGACGGGTTCCAGGTGCTGGAGGAACTTCGTTCCGACCCGGCGACCGCGCACATCCCGGTCATTATCGTCACCGCCGCCCGGCTCGACCCGGTCGATATGCAGTATGCCCTCAACCTGGGCGCGGATGATTACGTGATGAAACCCTTCGACCGCCGTGAACTGCTGGCGCGCATCCGCACCCGGCTGCGGGTCAAAGAAGCCGAAGACCTCATCCGCCGCCGCAACCGCGAACTCAACCTGCTGCCCGAAATTGGCCGGGAATTGAGCGCCCGCCTCGATGTTGCCGACCTGGCCGATGTCATCCTGCGCCGGACGGTGGAGGTACTGGGCGCCTTTGCGGGACATATACTCCTGGTGGATACGCAGGGTGGCTTTTCTAAAACCCATCTCGCATCCTCTGTGAAAGAGGATGAATGCGCGCCGGAATTACCCGATAGCGCAACGCTCCTGGCTCAATTGAACGAAACTCGCCAGGGAATTTTGATTAATGATACGCGCAGCGATGCGCGCTGGCCGGCCCCGCCGGGTGATTCATCCCGCTCGATAATTATCGCGCCGATTTTTGGCCGCTCTGACCTTCTGGGACTGCTGGCCCTGGCACACGAACGCCCTGGCTATTTTTCGCAAGAACACACTTTCCTGTTGCAAGCCATAGCCAGCCAGGCGGCCATTGCAGTGGAAAACGCGCGTTTGTTTGCCCACATCAAACAGGAGCAGCAATGCTTGCAGGCTGTCCTGCAAAACATGACCGATGCAGTTTTGATATTCGATGCCAGCAAGAAGGTATCCCTTGCCAACACTGCTGCTAAAAAATTGTTTGGGGCCAATCCAATCGAAATCGGGCAGCCCATGCAGGCCGGAGGAAAAAACAACCCCCTGACTGGCTTGCTGGAAAAAGCCCGGGCCGCCAATGCCCCGCAAGCCTGCCAGGTCAACTGGCCTGATGAACACACCGTTGATTTGCTCATCACCCCCATCGAAGGTGGCTACGTCGCCACCTTGCATGATATTTCGTCAAGAGGATAGGAACATGAAACTTTTACAGACCTCAAAACTCGCGCGCGCCCCAGGCTGGGCTTCCCTGGTTTTCTTCCTGGCTGTGCTGGTATCGATTCTCCTGATTACAGTCCAGCCGTCCCCGGCCTCAGCCCAGGCAGCGCGCAAACAAGTCTTGTTTATCAATTCCTACCACCCAGGCTATAAATTTTCTGATGACATTACTCGCGCGCTTACAGAGACTTTTGCCGCGCAAGGGAACATTGACTTGCGCATCGAATATCTCGACACCAAACGGGTCGACAGCCCGGAATACCTGGAACAAGTGCGCGTCCTTTACCAGGAAAAGTACAAAGGTGCTCATCTCGATTTGATTATGTCTTCAGACGATGCAGCCCTCAACTTTCTGTTCAAGCATGCCGATGCTTTGTTCCCCGACGTACCGGTTGTTTTTGTGGGCGCGAACTTTTTCGATGTCAGCCGCTTGCAAGGGCACGAACGGTTTACAGGCATCAGCGAAGAAGCCGATATCGCCGGCACGCTCGACGCTGCGCTAAAAATACATCCAAATACAAAGCAGGTTGTTGTCATCAACGACACCACCGTTACAGGACAGAGAATTAATAAAATCCTCGAGGAAGTCATTGCGCAATATCCACAAATCAGGTTCGTAGTGCTTGCCGATGTCTCGATGGATGAACTTCGCCAGCGCCTGAGGAATTTGCCAGCCGACAGCCTGGTTTTGCTCACCATCTTCAGCCGCGATGGAGACGGCGCATTTTTTGAATATGATGTGTTTTCTTCGATGATTGCCCAAAGCAGCAGCGTGCCGGTCTATGCTACCTGGGATTTCAGCCTGGGCTATGGCGTCGTGGGCGGCAAACTGACCAGCGGCTATACCGAGGGACAGCGGGCTGCAAACCTGGCAATCCGCATCCTCAACGGTGAAGCCCCCCAAGCCATCCCTGTTGATAAGCAAACCCAGGCGCAGTATTTGTTCGATTACAAAGCCATGCAGAAATGGGGCATCGACGTATCCCGACTGCCCGCTGAAAGCACTGTCATCGATCGTCCGGTTTCTTACTACGAACAAAATGCCACCCTCATCTGGAGCGTGGCCGCTGGCTTCATCGTCTTGCTGTTCATCATTGCGTTCCTGATTGTCAATAATAACCAGCGCCGCCTGGCCCAGCGTGAACTGGCGCGCGCCAATCGAGAATTGCAAGACTTCCAGGCCACGCTCGAAAAACGGGTGGAGGAGCGCACCCGCGCCCTTGCCACCGTGTCTGAAATCAGCACGGCAGCCTCCACCATCCTGGAAATCGACATCCTGTTACAGGAAGTGGTCAACCTCTCCCAAGAGCGCTTTGGCCTGTATCACTCCCATATTTACCTGTTGGACGAAGCGGGCGAAAACCTGGCGCTGGCATCCGGCGCAGGCGAAGTGGGCCGACAGATGGTCGCCAAAGGTCACTCCATTCCACTCAATCGTGAGCGTTCGCTGGTGGCGCGCGCTGCCCGCGAGCGCAAGGGCGTCACCGTCAACGACGTAACCCAGGAACCGGATTTCCTGCCCAACCCCCTGCTGCCCGATACCCATGCCGAACTGGCTGCGCCAATGATGGTCGGAGATAAAGTGATTGGCGTGTTCGATGTGCAGTCTGAGCAGGTTGGGCGCTTCGGCGAAGCCGATATCGCCGTCCAAACCACCCTGGCCGCGCAGATTGCATCCGCCATCCAAAATGCCCGGTCGTATACAGAAGTCCAACACAGTCAGTCGCTTTTGTCGGATGCGCTCAAAGTTGCCCGCATCGGCAACTGGGAATACAACCTGGAAAAAGACCTTTTCACCTTCAACGACCACTTCTACTCAATTTTTCGCACGACCGTTGAAGAAGTGGGCAGTTACCAGATTTCATCTGCCGAATACGCCCGCAGGTTTGTCCATCCCGAGGATGCGCCGCTCGTTGGAAAAGAAATCCAAAGGTCGATTGAATCCAAAGAGCGGGTGTTCCAGGCAAATTTGGAACATCGCATCATTTTCCCAGGCGGTGAAATTGGCTATATTGCCGTAAATATCACCCTGGAGCGCGACGAGAACGGGAAAATTGTCCGCTGGTATGGCGCCAACCAGGATATCACCGAACGCCGCCGTGTAGAGGAACTTAATAAGCAACGCGCCCGGCAACAGGAAACACTCAACCTGATTTCGCAAAAAATCCAGGGAACAACATCCGTAGAAGATGCCCTGAAAATCACCGCCCGAGAGTTGGGCCATGCCTTGGGCAAGAAACCCACCCTGGTGGCGCTCGAACCATCTGCCCTGAGCGGCGGCGAGCAGCACAGTCGCTGAAATGACGCTTCAGAACCCTTTTCATGTTTTCGAACCAAACCAAAAGGAGTAAGATTATGAACACGAATAAGAAATTGCATATCGTCTGGATGTTTACATCACTGGTGATAATCGCAGCCCTGGCCTTGAGCGGCTGTGGCAGCGCACCCAAGACCAAAGTGTACCGGGTGGGCATCCTGGTCGGCCTCGAATTCGTCACTCCCATTGTGGATGGGTTCAAAGCCGGGATGACCGAACTGGGCTATGTCGAGGGGGAAAACATCATTTACGATGTCCAGGTTACGAATTTCGATATCCCCACCTACCAGAGCATCCTCAAGAAATTTGTGGATGACAAAGTGGACCTGATTGTCGTCACGCCGACTGAGGCAACTATCGAAGCC
>DAOUAZ010000156.1:0-10885 GCA_034432975.1 Anaerolineales bacterium
ATTGTTTCGATCCCCTCAATCGGGGAATGGGGGCTGTAACAGTCCCTAAAAAATCGCTCGAATTCGCGCTTTTACTCATTCTAGCACAATTCTGCGCCACTATGTACCAACCCTGCGAACTTCGCATGGCGCAAACGCAAAACCCATTCAAACTGGCTTAACACCCGCGTTTGCTCCATACGCTTTGCGCCCTGCAACTCACCGGAACGTATCCCTGCTTTGTTTTTCGCAATTTGCGAACAGTAATCGCTGCCATGCGAATATTTTCACAATCTTTTTGGTTTGCCAGGCGCGGCAAAACTTTATACAATGCATTTATGGATGGCGTTTTTATCATCTTTACCTTGCTTTCAGCCCTGCGGCGCGGCATGGCTGCCAATCAGGCCTGGCATGTTTTTCACCAAATGAAGTTATCCATTCCAAAAACATCTTTCTGGCTGGCGCTCTGCGAGCAGGCGAACCTGCTCACAAATCATCAGCATCCATCCGTTTTCTTTCACGCCTGGCTGGGTTGGCCGCATGACGCCCAAATTTTACACCTGTTTTCCGCCTGGGAAAGCGCGCCGCGTAACCGGCAGGAGCGTCTGTTGCGCCGTCGTATGCGCCTGCGCCTGGAGCAAGGACAGCCTTTGCGCGCCTCCGATTCTCGTTTACTGCCAGGCCTGAATGCTTTGGGCCTGACCAACCATGGCACTCTCACCAGGCTTGGCAAAGCCGTTTTGGGATTGGAAAGATTTCCCACTCCTGCGCCGCGCCAGCCCTGGCAACTGGCAGGTTGTACACTCGCCGTTCCAAGCCAGCCAGACTGGTCTCTGCTCTGGCAACTGGAGGCTTTCCTGCCCCCAATTGCCCCATATACTTATCCCATCAACAAAAACCGCGCCTGCCAGCCCGGTCAGGCTGAAAAACTGGTCGAAATCCTTGAAACCGGCCTGCGGGCGCCCCTGCCTGGCGGCTTGCGCGCCCGCCTGCTGGGGCAGCCCAGCCTGCAAACTTCTATTGGCCTGGTGCTGGAATTCAGCGACCCGGCCCACCTGCGCCAGCTGCGGCGTTCTCCCGCCTTGCGCGGCCACTTCGAGCGCATTCTCTCACCGCGCCACATCCTGGTCGAAGCCGCCAATGCCCCGCGCATGCTCAAACTGCTTGAAAGAAGGGGAATTTATACTACCCCCCTTTTATCCCCCCAATTTGGCGAAGTTCAGCCAAATTGGGGGGAAACCCGCAGGGAGGGGGGTGGGGCCCGCGCCCACTTCTCCCGCCTCAGCCTGCTCCAGCCGCTTGAGCTGGGCCAACCCTTGATAGGCTTTCTCCAGCAGGCCATCCGCCAGCAAACCGCTTTCGAGATGCTCTATCATGCTCCCAATGGTGAGCGGCCCGAGCGCCACCGCATCACGCCCCTGCTCATCGAGGAGCGCGGCGGCTATACCTACATCATCGCCTACTCTCACACCCGGCGCGGCCAACGCACCTACCGGTTAGACAGGATGGAAGTTCCGGGAACACGCCACGAATAAATAAAGAAACCCTGTAACTATTCAGCCTCACCCTCCGCCCTCCCCCGGTGGGGGAGGGGACTTGCGAACTTGCCTGTTCAAGCCCCTCTCCCCCCGGGACGAGTGCCCGCCAGGGTAGAGGGGTTGGGGTGAGGGAAAACGGCGCAATTTCTCGACCACCTGAATAGATACGAAAACCTGTCTTCAGGGCTTCTTTTGGGCTTCTTTTTGTATAATTCGGGAAATTTCCAGTAACACTCCCTCAAGCGTTGGCTCTGCGCTGGATTCAATTTGTTTGGACACATGCTTGTGATGTGGGAAAGTGGCCGCTTCCGGGTGATGCGGGGCATTATCGTACCGAAAGACCAAGTCCTGCCTTGCATCCAGGCACTGATAGCGGTACTTCAGCTTCCGGCCAACTTCGGCATCCATCACCTCGGTGAAATGCAATGAATAGCCGTGTTCAAAGCTGACAATTCCCGCAGCATAACCCTGGTAAATGTTGTAGAGCTTTTTAGTCAGCGTATAGGACTGGATGACCGGGAAATCCCGCAGGAGCTTTTCGATGGCATCGAAATGGCCCTCGATCATCCTTCCAACCCCTGCAAGCGCTTTTGATTACTGGATAACATCTCAACCAAACCGGCCCAAACCATAAAATCTTCATCATCGCCCATTTCACCGCGCTCATAGCGCCGGTAGAAAACTTCGCTGGATAAGCCGTGTTTCTGTTCAAAGGCCTGTAAATCCACGCGCAAATTCAGGAGCGCGCGTTTCGTTTCGGCAACCTGGTAAGCGATAATCCCTTCGGCAAAGGCTTCTTCGTTCTTTGAAAATTCCAATATTTTCTTCAAACGTCGGGCTGTTTTTGGTCGAATGTTCAGATTGAAATGTAACATAACACACCTTCAGCAATCGTTGTTTGGTGATTTGATTGTATCATGCTGACCTATGAGCAGGAAACTCTTTTATCTCAATGCAGGATAAACGGACGGTCGGTGGTTATGTTCGCCCCGCCCAGCAGGGCAATCCGCTTCACATCATCGGCGCTGATGAAATAGAAGCGCACGCTGTCGTCCTCGCCAACCAGTTTCTTGAGTTTGCGCTGCATCTCCACGATTTGCGCCGGGGTTAGGAGACACTCGAAAACGCTGTACTGCACGCGCAGGCCAAAGCCTTCGAGGGCCTTCATCACCTTGCGCCGCCTGCGGTCAGAGACGATGTCGTAACTGACAACTACGAATTGTTGGAGGGGCATACTATCTCACCTTCTACCCCCCTTCATCCCCCCAATTTGGCTGAACTTCGCCAAATTGGGGGGAAACCCGCAGGGAGGGGGGTGGGGGTCATCGCACCGTAAACGCATCATACTGCCGCACCTCGCCCAGGATGAAACGCGCCATTTTTTGGGCCTGCAGCTGGAACAAGGCGCGGTACGAAACCCGCTCGCCATCGGATGCGGCAAACACCTGCTCGTTGACGCGCGTTTCGTAAAGTTGAATGAGCTTCTCGCGTCCTTCCCGCGCCAGGTAAACCGCCTGGGTGGATGAACGCGGTTCTTGATCCTCCGGCCGTTCCTCCTCGGCCTCGCTCAAATCAACGATTTCGAAATCGCGCAGGCCAACAAACGGGCGGTTGACCGCCTCCAGCACAATCGAATCGGCCACAATCGGTCGGAACTCCTCCATCAAATCCAGCGCCATCGAGGGCCGCCCATAATCGATGACGTGAAAAAAGCCAATGTAGGGGTCAAGGCCAATCAGTTCGCAGGCAGTGGTCACATCGCGCAGCAGCATCGAGTAACTGAAAGAAAGCAGGGCATTGATTGGGTCGGTCGGCGGGTAGCAGGCGCGCCGCTCGAAGCCCCAGCCCCGGCCCTGCCCATCGACCGGCGGCTTGAGCAGGCGGCGCAGCAGGCTGAAATATTCTTTTGCCCCCTGGCCCTCCAGCCCGCGCAGTTCATCCCGGTTTTGGGCCTGCAAGGTACGTTGAATCATGGCCTCCATCCCGGCCAGCGCGGCGCGGCTCCAGGGCGCGCGCTCGCTGTGGCGCTGTACCACCACGCGCTGGTTGGTCACTTTGCCATGCACAATCCCGCTCGCCGCCAGCACGGCAAACTGCTCATCTTCGGCCAGCACCGCCTGGCGCTGGCGCAGGCGGCTGTGTTTGTGTTCCTGCCCGATCACGCGCGAGAGAAAACGCCCGCCTCCTGAAAGGTAAACCACATCCACGCCGCGTTTGGTCAGGGCGTGCAGGGTCGCGGTGGTCAGGCTGACGCCGCGCCCCACCAGCACCACCTGCTGCACCTTGATAAATGGCACGGCATCCAGCACCTCGTCGCCTTTCTTCACCACCAGCCGGTCATTGTCCTTGTGAACCTGGGTGCCAGGTTCGGTTACATAAAGGGTTGTCATATTCAACCTCCAAACTACAGCACTGCCCAGATGGTCGAGTAGGGCGGTAGCCCGTATCGAGACCAAATAGACGCAGATTAAGACGGTTCACTGTTTACTGATGACTGATCACTGCCTCACGGAATCACCACGCCCAGCCACTCCAGCTTCTCCTCCGGCGGCACGATGCGCGTCTTTTGCGGGTTGATTTTGAGCCGCAGCCGGGCCAGGGCCTTGATGGCTTCGTTGTAAGACCGTTCAGCGTCATTCTGTTCGGGCGCGGCAATCACCCAGTCATCGGCAAAGCGCGCCAGGTGATGCCCGCCTGCCGTCAGCGCCAGGTCGAAGGGGTGCAGGTAGATGTTCGCCATCAGCGGCGAGAGCGGGCTGCCCTGCAAAACTCCCACCGGGGCCGCGCCCGCTTTGCGGTTGAGCAGCCAGGCCGCCAACGCCCCAACCACTGCCACGCCTGCCAGCCCGCCCACCGCCAGCGAACTGCTCTTGAGCAGGCGGCGTCCGGCGGGCGTGCCGGCCACCCCGCGCAGGAATCCCGCCGTGGAGCGCGCCGCGCGTTCGGCAATCGGGCGAATCAGCCCCGAACCCATCATCACCCCGCTGATAAGGGTGCGGCGCGCCAGCAGCCCGGCATAACGCCTGCCGGAAAAATTGTTCCAGGGATAGGTATTGCCCAGGCCGGGTTCCAGGCCATCCACATAATCATCCTCCACCATGCCCGTCTCGCCGGTCACGCTTTCCAGCACCCAGCCCATGCCTTTCTCTACGAATTGCTGGCGCTGGTGGGCATGAATGGCAGCCTGGGGGTCAGCATCGTTGGGCAGGCCGCTCTGCATCAGCCCGGCATCCAGCCAGTTTTGGGCCAGTTTCAGCACCCGCCGGTCGCGCACCTTTTCCTGAATGCGCGCCATCAAAATATCATGGTCCAGGCTGTCGAAGCAGGCCGCGATGTCGCCATCCACCACCCAGCGTTCGCCATGCTGGCGCTGTTCGTGAATGTATGTCACCGCCTGCTCAATGGACGCGCCGGGGCGAAAGCCAAAACTGCATGGCAGGAACTCCGGCTCCCAAAGCGGCTCCAAGACCTGCTGGGCGGCGCGCTGGGCCACCCGTTCGCGCACCGCCAGCACCGCAATGACTCGTTCCCCGCCGCCGCGCTTGGGCAGTTTGAAGCGCGCGGGTGGCATGGGGTAGTAACGTCCGCGCAGCAGCATATCGCGCAGGGCGGTCAACTGCGGCTGGAGTTCGCGCTCGAACTCTGCCATGCTGACCCCATCCGGCCCGCTGGCGCGCTCGCGCCGGTATTTAGGGATATTGCCGCGCACCGAACGCCAGGCCGAGAGCAAATTCTCTGGCGCGGCAATCTGTTCCATCAATCTGTCATTCATTCGTGCCTCCTTCTTTACTTTTGGACTCCAACGACTCCTGTCGTTGGAGTTCCGAAATCAGCCTGTCACCTGCCCCACGAACTAAGTGGAGTGCGCGGATAGGCCAGGGGAGATTTCGGAGTCATCTTCCAAGCCCCTCGCCCCCAGCGCCACATGCCCGGTATCGAGGAAATAGACCCAGTGACAGGCGTGCCCAAAGGTCAGGTCAATCAGGCGGCCTTCGCTGCGCGCCCGGCGGACAGCCCGGCGCATGGGGGCTGAATCCCAGCGGCCCATCGCCACAATCCGATGGCGCGGGATGCGTCCGCCCGGTTCGAGCAGGTCGGTTTCATCCATAGAGTGCCTCCTTCCCATCAGCGGCTTCGTTGGCAAGCGCATCGGCCAGCCGGTTTTGTTCGCGGGGGATGTGGGTAAACGTCACCCGCTCGAACTGCACGACCAGGGCTCGCAGCCTGGCCTGGGCTTGTTTCAACTTGGGCGACTGCGCCGAGGCAACGCCATTCATCTGGTGCACCATCACCTGGCTGTCACTGAAGATGTGGATTTCCTCAGGCTGCAAGGGCAGCAGTTTTTCCAGCGCCAGGTTGGCGGCGGCATACTCGGCTTCGTTGCAGGTCAACTGCCCGGCGCGCCTGCTCCACAGGCGGCGGAGGGCGCCCTGCTCATCATGGACAATCGCGGCCAGTCCGCTAACGCCTTTTTCCGGGCGAATCGCGCCGTCAGTATGCACGGTCACGCGCCGCAGGCCGCCAAAAGGCAGGAAATGCATCATTGGGGGCCTTCCCTTTCGGCTTCGAACAGTCCATCGGGTTTACCTGCGGCGCCTTCTCGCAATGTCTCCAACGCCGGGAGAGGCAGCCCCTGGCGCAGCCGCAGGCAAAACGCCAGGAATGGGTCGCCGGTCGATTGCGCCTGCCAGCCGGTCAGCGGCCCACGCAGGAAGGGCAGGAAAGGCGTGCTTTTGGCGCTCTGGCAAAGAAAAACCCGTTCTTGGTTGGTCTGTTCGCCCGCCCCAGGCTGCCGGGCTGCGTCCATTGAAACCCGGTCATAATCGGGGCGCAGCAAAGGCGCCGACCCTTGCGAGAGCAAAGCCCACACCCCGCTCAAATCGGTTGATTCGCGCTGCGCCAGGATTTCATCCAGGGTCAGTTGCCAGGTGAACTGGTACAGGCCGCGCGCAAACGAGAGCAAGGCTGCCTCGATTTTCCGGGCATCCAATGTCTTCCAATCAGACAACAGGCCATGTTCCTCCAACAGCAGGTAGCGCATTTCCCCGGCAGGCTTCAATCCGCGCTGATAGGCCCACTCATACACCGCCTGGTCAACCGCAGGCTGGCGAAAGGGTGTTTCGATGCGCCCCGGCAGGCCAGAGCGCTTTTCCAGCCGCAGTTGGGCGCTGTACACCACTCCCTGCAAAACCTGGAGGGCCGCATCCGCCTGCTTGAGTCCATCCAGCAGGCAGCGGCGCAACTCATTTTCTTGTTGGCGGGCTTCGCCTTCCAGCAAACCGGCATACTTCAACTCTACGGCCCGAATGGCCTGCTGGCGCAGGAGCATCAGGCGCGCCAGGGCCTCGCGCTGATAGAGCAGGGCAAATATTGCACGCGCCGCGCGCCGTAAAAAGGTAGGCAGCTGTCGAAACCAGCGGGGCGGCTGCGGCAATTGTTCGATGGCCTGGTCGAGCAGTTTCAGACTCACATCAATCTGATTCTGAAACGCTTGAGAGTCACTTCCCCCTTCCTCCTTCGACATCCGTTCCTGTAAATACGTCGCCAGCAACCCAATCACCTTGCGCGCCGCCGCTGGCCCGCCTGGATACAGCCGCTCACGCTGCGGCAGGCTCTCCAGGGCGTCGTTTTGCCTTCCGATAAGCATATCGCGCAGGGAATGGGCATTGGCTAGCAGCCGCTCCCTGGCTGCCGGGAAGTCCGTTTCGCCAAAATGACGGTTTTGCCCGCTGATGGCGTCACCCCATTCCTCCAGCGGCAGGTCGTCGAATGACAGGTCGGAAAAGTGGAGGTCGACCTGCGTCGCGTCCCTGCCTCGCAAAGTGAAGGGCGTCCCGGCCAGCAAGTTCGCCAGCCAGCCGCTCCATTCGCCATGCAAGCCAGACAATTCTGCCGCCGTCTCGTGGAGGGCGCACAATTCAGGCAGGGCATTCGCCCCAAATTCGGTGTTGAGCACTTCCGCGCCCAGCCGCGCCGCGCAAGATTCCATCAATTCCGCCGGGTCATAGACCAGCGCCGCCGCGCCGACCCCGCTGTAAAGCGGTTCATCCGTCTGGATGGAAACCTGCCCTGGGAGGGCAGGTTCGCCTAACAGGAAAGCCAATAGGGAATTTGCCAGGATGAGGCCCAGCTCAGATTCATCTTTTGCCTCCCATCCGCCCTCCTTGTAGCGATCGAACAGGAAAACTTGCGCATTGAGCGGGTCGGACGTATTCACTTCTAATTTCGCAGCCAGCCGCGCGCGCAAGGGTGAATTGGCGGATAACAATTCATGCAGGTCGGCCAGGTTCGCCGCCCGGCAGGCCAGCCGCTGCTTGCGCGTGCCTGATGGCCCAAAATCGGCCACATTCAGGAGCAGCAAAACCTGGCAATACGGTTCCCGGGCCAGAAGGCGTTGCAGACTCACCAGCAGCGGGAAAAGGGCTGCTGCACCTGGTTCGCCCAAATCGGCCAGCGCCAACACGCGCAGCATTTGAACCGGCCTGGGTTCCCCGCCTGCGGTCAGGGCCTGTTCGTGGGCGCGCAAGTCATGCAGGGCGTCCTCCAATTGCGCCTGCCAGTCCCCTGCTGACTGGAGCATGGCCTCGCAGACCTGGGCGCGCGTCCCCTTGGGAAACAGCTCCGCGCGCCTGGCGGAACGGGTTTGCGTCCAGATCAAACCGGCCTTCCCATCGTTCAGGGTCAGGAATTTCACGGCCCGAACGCGCCAGGGGTCGCTGCGCAGCAGGAGCGCCTGCGCATCGAGGGCAGCCCGGTTTGCCAGTTTGCCCAGTGAAAGCACCAGGCCGGGTGAAAGCATGGTTGTTTTTTCGGTCATGGCAGGAACCTTTCCCATCCCACAAGTCGGGATGTTTAGAGTTTGCCCAACTGGGCCTGTTTGGCCGCGAGCGCGCGAATCTCCTCTTCCACCTGGCGGCGCAGGTCGCCGTCCGGCGTCATGCGCGCCAGCGATTGCTTATATTCGCTGATTTTTTCATCCAGCAGGCGGATGGCAGCCTGGTTGCCCATGTTGACAATGTCGCGTTCCACCAACTGCTCGGCCCACTGCACCAGGTCATCGCGCTGCACAAAGGCGTCTTCGGCCTTTTCGCGGCCCTGGTCGAGACGGTTTTCGCGCACCGGGCGAATGCCCGCCCCGGCATATTCTTTCTGCGGGTCGAAGTAGTAAAAACTCCCGACCTGGATGATGTAGCCAAAGGCCGCCGCCGCTGCAAAGGTGCTGCGAAATTCCTGTTTGGTCTCCGGGATGACTTCCTCCGCCCCAAAGGCTTCGGGGAAGATGTGCAGCGGGTCGAGTCCCTTGCGCTTCTGGTCGTAGCAAGCCTTGTAGTCGGCCATGTCGTGCAACAGGAAGGCCGGCAGGCCGTGCTGCACGCGCGAAAAATCGATGCGATGCTTGAAACCGGTCGATTTGACCTCGTACTGCGGGTCGTCGCGGTAGCGAGCCGGGAGGAGCGTGCTGGTTTCATTCTCGACGCCGATGATGCTCTTGCCCTCCTGCCCCTGGATGCCGCTGTTGGCATCGTATTGCCAGAAGGGATGGCAGTAGCGCACCAGGCGGTCGAACTTCTCCGCGATTTTCTGGGCGGATTGCTCGCCATAGTATTCGGCCAGCGCCTCGAGCAGGGACACCTGCTGGATGTCCTGCTCGAAATAGGTTTCGGCATGCGCCTGGAGCCGCTTTGCCCATTCGAGGTCATCCCACCTGGACAGGAATTCCAGCGTCGCGCTGCCGACCTGCCGCGCGAACGACTGGTACGAGGCGCTGGCGTTGATACCCGCTGCCAGTTGGCGCGTGAAATAATCGCGGATGTAGTCGGCATCGACCGCTTCCACCGCCAGTTCATAGATACCGCTTTCGGGCGCGGCGGGTTTCAGGCTTTCCAGGGCGCGGTCTTCGAGTTTGTCGGCAGCCCGCTCCAGGGCTTGCAGGATGCCGGACAGCACGGCTTTCATGCGCCGCGCCTGTTCACCGACCTGCTCATACAGGGCAATCGCCTGGCGCTGGGCATGAAGTTGCAGCAGCCGCTGGTTCGATTCGCCCATCCAGGTCAGGCAGTCGTTGCGGGCGCGGCTGAGGCCTTCAAGCCAGGATTTATGGAACAGGAGTTTTTGCACCGAGCGCGCAATATCGCCCGACATGGCGCGCAGGCGTTCCCGCGCGCGCAGGTATTCCTGCTCGGCAAAGGCGGCCTCGGCCTCACCCGCCCCATTTTGCAGCAGCCTGGCCTTGTAGCCCGGCAGAGAGCCGTTGCCATTGTGACCAGCCAGCCCATCGGCACTCACTTCTTCCAGCACTGCCAGGGCAAAGCGCGCCCCGCGTTCCAGGGCCAGGGCCGCGACTTCCGCAGCCAGGGATTTTTCCAGTCGGGCGGCTGCCTCAGCCCGGCGGGCATTGGTGCGCTCCTTGATGTATTCCCGCTCTTGGGCATTGCTCTCCTCCTGCTGGGCTAACAGGCGGCGGGCGTCCTCCACGTCGTTGGCTTTGCGAATGGCGGGCAGGTTCAGCCCGTTGACCGCTTCCCCGGCCAGCAGGTCTTCCATGGTCTGGTCATCCCGCAGGCGCAGGCGGCCCAATAAGGCGGCTGCCGCCTCGACCACCTGTTTTTTCTCGGGATGGGCCAGGCACACCTGGCGCGCCATCATCTGTCCCAACCGCGCGCCGCAATAGGCCAGGATTTTTCCCGCCGGGTAGACCAGCGAGGCCGCCGCCAGGGAACTGTATGCCCGCCGCCGCCCCTGGAATTCATCCATCAGCACGCTGACGTTGGCGTTGAAGCCGCGAATGGCCCCGCCGATGGAGGAGCCGGTATCCAGGAAAATCGCCGAGGCAATCATGTTGAAAATATCGTCCTCGCTGCGCAGACGGTTGCCAGCCTGGTTGCCCAGTTCCAGCACGAAATTCATATCGAAAGCCGGGGCTGGCACGTCCAGCGGCGCGCCTTCGGGGTACGTCACCCGCCAGCGCGGGTTTTCGAGCAGGTGGTCGTTTTCCTTGAACCAGGCATAGGTGTTGGCGCGAATGCGTTCGCGCTGGATGGGCGTCTCGTTTTTGATGGCCTTATCCATAATGGAGGGCAGCAGGGCAATCGACATCAGGGTCGGGTTCGAGTCGCGCAGCAGGTGGCGGCACAGGTAAGCCAGGTCGAAGGCCATCGAACTGCCGGTCCCCCCACAGGTCGAGAAAATCACCACCACGCGCGCCCCGCTGCGCTCGACCGTGAACTTCATCCCATCCCGGCTCATCTGCTCGGTGGCGTCGATGTTGTCAATCTGTTGGATGGATTCGACCGCCAGTTTCAACTTGTCGATGAAAGCCGGGCCGGAATTGCGGTCGTTGTACATGCGGAACAGGGAGAGCCGGCCCA
>DAOUAZ010000157.1:0-11137 GCA_034432975.1 Anaerolineales bacterium
CGAGTCAAAGTGAAAGCAGGTGGCGCCATAACTCGCGGCAAAGCGATTTACGGAGCCGATGCTTTAAAATCAATCGAGGGTGGTGTCATTGGTTTGTCCGGTGATGTACCCCAGCGCGTCTGGCCCGGTCATGAAAAGCAGGTCGAGAATGCTGACAAACGGGTCATACGGCGGGTGCAGCTGCGGATATTCGGGGTAATTGTATTCCATATATTCGAGCGAAATGCCCGCCTGGGCGAACTTTTCGGTCTCGATGTAATCCTTTGCAGAAGGGCCGCTGATATAGTGGGTGGCGTTTACTTTTTGCAAGACATGAATCAGCCGGTCGGTTTTTTCGCCGGTCACATTCAGTTCCGAGGAGCGCATGAAGCGGGTGTGGTGAATACCCAATTCGCGGGTCAAGGCAATCGTGAAGTCGATGGTGAAATCAGCCAGGAACTCGTCGCGGCGCCGGTAGAACGCTTCCAGCAGGGGTAAAAAACGCTCGAAAAACGGAGCCTTGCGATAGTTGTGCTGCAAGGTCAGGAGATGGTCCTTGCTCCAGTCCAAATGCCATGAAATCTGAATCTGGTTGATGGGAATGCGGTCAATTTGCGCGCCGCGGCTGTGAACGGGAATGGTCAGCCACTTTTTGCCATTGGGGGTCTTAATCTGGTTGCGGTTGCGCCAGCCGCGTTTGTCGTATTGCACATCATCATAAAAGACGAACAGGTCGGCGCGGCGAACCTGGTCGAAAAAGCCGCGCCAGGGGATGTAAGATGGCTGCAAGATGATGACATTCACGATTTACCCCCGGCTGGCGACAATCATCCCGGCGATGATGAGAATCATGCCGATGATTTTGGGCGCGGTAATCGCCTCGCGGAACAAGAGCGCGCTGAGCGCCAGCACCAGCACATACGAGAGCGTGGTGAACGGGTAGGCGTGACTCAGGTCGAGGGTGCGCAGGGCCAGCCACCAAAACAGCGAAGCCAGGAAGGCCGAGCCATAACTGGCGATGATCCAGGGATTGAGCGCCACTCTTACCATAAACCAGAAACGCTCGGCCAGGCCTTCGGGCATGGCTTCGATAACCCCGGCCTGCCATTTGAAGACGACCTGGCCGAAGACGGTCAGTAAAATCATCACGAAAATGTAGAAGTAGGCGATAGCACACCTCGGGTACTGAACAGTATCTTTTGGGGACGCGGACGAGCGCGGACTGCCCCGGTAGGGGCGCGCGGAAGAAATTCAAAGAATCCGCTCTTGTCCGTTCTCGTCAGCGTCCAAGTTCAATTGGACGGTCGTAGAACATACAAGGGCGAGGGAATTACAAACGCACCAAAATCGTCCAGTCGTACAGGTTGTAATCATGCAGCAGGGCCACGTTGCGCGAGAAGTTGCGCTTGCAATAATCGAAGAAAAAGAGCGAATTGCCGTAGTACAGGTCGGGGCGCTGCGCCATGCGGTCGGCGTCGGAATAACTGGTCAGCATGTTGAACGAGAAGCCCTTTTTGCTTAATTTGGCAATTTTTCCAAGCGTTTCCAGGATGAGCGCCTGCCAGGCCTCGCCATCGGCGGCAAATTTGATGTTGAACACGCCGCAGGCGATGGTGTAATCGGCGGGAGTCAGGCCGGCTTCGTTGGCGAAGTATTTCCAGTCTGTTCCGGCGGGTTTCTGTTGGATGGCGTGATTAATCATCGCTTCGGAGATGTCGAAGCCCTGGTACTCGAACTGGCAGCCTTTTTCACGCATGTAATGGGCCAGCGCGCCGTAGCCGCAGCCATAATCTATCAGTGAAAACGGCTGTTCGACCGGCGGCAAAACCTTCATCAACTGGTCGAAGCGCACAAACTGCGATTCGGGCGAGTTGTAATCGGCGCCTTGCGGGTTGGGGCCGAGACGGTTGACTTTGTCGCTAAAAAATTTCT
This sequence comes from Anaerolineales bacterium, assembly GCA_034432975.1. Taxonomy (GTDB): domain Bacteria; phylum Chloroflexota; class Anaerolineae; order Anaerolineales; family Villigracilaceae; genus UBA5195. The sequence continues at coordinate 1,912 of DAOUAZ010000157.1, forward strand.
CGACATCGCGCAGTAAGTCGTCACTGGACATTGGGTTTCTCCGATTGGTAGATTTGCCGCACGATGGTATACGGGCGGCGCTTGGTCTCAGTGAAAATCACCGAAAGGTAAATCGCAATCACGCCCAGACAGAAAATGGTCAGCCCGCCCAGAAACCAGATGGACAGGGCCAGGGTGGTAAAACCACTGGGCGGCGTCCCCACAAAAAAATAAACATACATGATGTACAGGAAGTACAGGAACGACAATCCCAGGATAAGCACCCCGGTCGCGGCGATGTAAATCAACGGTTTGTTGCTGAAAGCGGTAATGGCGCGAATCATCAGGGCGATTTTGCGGCGCAGGTTGTAAGTGGTAGATGGTTTGCTGTGCTTATGCACCGTCACCGGAACCTGCTCGAAGCCGGTAATCGTCCACAGCCCGCTGATGTCAAGTTCGCTCTCGCGGTGCAGCAACAGGGCGTCCACATAGCGGCGGGTCATCAGGCGCGCCATCAGCAAATTGGCCGGAATTTTGTGCGAGGAGAGCGCGTTGAACAGGCGATAATACAGGCCGCCGCTCAAACGCTCGAAAAAGCCGCCCTTGCGGGTATCCTGCACGCCGTAAACCACATCGGCGCGCGGGTGCTTTTGCATTTCATTGTAAAAACCCAGCACCAGTTCCGGCTCTTCTTCCAGGTCAACGTCAATCAGGAACACCAGGTCGCCGGTGGCGTGCATCAACCCGGTCATGGCGGCTTTGTGATGACCGAAATTGCGCGAAAGGTCAACCACCTTGACACGCGGGTCGCTCTCGGCCAGTCGCACAGCCACATCCAGCGCGTCATCCGGCGAGCCGTCGTTGACGAACACAAACTCCAGGTCATCGGTGATGAAAGCACAGGCCGCGCAAGTCCGCTCGTGGAACTGCTGGATGTAAGGAGATGAATAGTAAAGTGTCGTGACGATGGAGAATTTCATACGTTGGCCCTGGCGCGGGGCTATTTTACCCCATATCCACAAAACACCCCGAAGGTTTCTCGAAGAGCCTGAAGCGGCCTCAAAAACCTTCGGGGCGTTTCGGTTTTGGACGATTTCTTACAACGCTACGCCATGAAATTCTTTCAGGATACCGAGCGTTCTCTCCACTTCGGCCTTCACCTGTTGCGGACTCCAGCCGAGGCTGGCTCCCATTATTTCGGCGATTTCCTCCACAACAGGCCAGGTCACGTTCCCCAGCCAGGCAAGCGTGGAACGACGGATCAGAATATCATCCACATGGACGGCTTTTTCGCGCTCGACCAGGAAGCGCACTTCGCCAACCGTCCAGCCGGGCAGCGATTGAAGCGCTTCGGCGCTGGTCGCTTTGATAAATTGGGCAACTTCCATCGCGCGCGTGCCGTAGCGCTCGAACAAGTACTTGGGAATCAAGTTACCCAGCCCGGTTTCCTCGCCAATTTTCTTGATGTACTCGATTTGCGCCAGGCTGACGGCAGGGTACCCCGCCCCGCCGCCGATGGGCGTCTTGAGCGTATCGGCCCGGCGGGATTCTCCCAGGAAGGCCAGCACTTTATCCGTCACCTGCTCGCCGAAGGCGCGGTAACTCGTCCATTTGCCGCCCACCAGCGAAAGGACGGGGATGTTCCCGGCTTTGTCTTCCTTGATGCTGTGGTCGCGGGTGATTTGCCCGGTGGTTTTGGCCTGCATATATTCGAGCGGGCGCACGCCGGAGAAGCGGAAAACGATGTGTTCGGTCCCGACTTTGATGGCCGGGAAGACGCGCGAGACCAGGTCGATGAAATACTGCTCTTCTTCGGGGGTGCAGCGCGCTTCGTCCGGGTCTTCAATCGGAATGTCGGAAGTGCCGATGATGACTTTCTCGTAAAACGGGAAAATCAGGACAATGCGGCCATCTTTGTTCTCGAAGAAGAACTCGTTCTTGCCAATCGCCTCGCGCAGTTCGGGGTGGTCAAGAACCAGGTGCGAGCCCTTCGTCCCGCCGATATAACGGTCAGCGACGCCAAAGGTACGGTTGACGGCGTCAACCCACGGCCCGGCAGCGTTGATGATTATCTTCGGTTGAATGTTGAATGTTGAATGCGTGAGTTCATCGCATAAGGCGACCAAATCTCCTTCTGCGCCAACGAAGGAGACATAGTTCAGGGCCTTGCCGCCGTCTTTTTCGCCGTCCAGCAGCAGTTCGACGGTGTAACGCTCCGGGCTGAGAATCTGGCCGTCATAATAGGCCGCCGTAAACTTGATGTCCTGCGCCAGTTTGGGGTATTTTTCCAGCGATTTGGCGCGGCCCTCGAACTTGTGCGGCGGCACGGTGCGCTGCTTGCCGGTGAAGGCGTCGTAGAAAATCAGGCCGATTTTGATGACCAGCGCGCCGCGCTCGGCGGGCTTATCAAGCAGGTTCAGGAACTTGAAGGGCGCGTTGAGCAGGCCGGAGAAAATCTTGAACATTGGCACGACGGTCGGGAGGGGTTTGACCAGGTGCGGGGCGTTCTCTATCATGCGGTTACGCTCCTGCACGGCCTCACGGACGAGGCGGAATTCGCCGTTTTCGAGATAGCGGATGCCGCCATGCGCCATGTGAGAGGAGGCCGCCGAAGCGCCGGAGCAGAAATCGCCCCGGTCGATAATTAACACATCCGCGCCATTGAGCGCCAGGTCGCGGAAGGTTCCGGCGCCGTTGATGCCCGCGCCGACGATGAGAATTTCGGGAGATTTGGATTGAATGGAGGTGATAAGTTCGGTTCGGTTCATCAGTTTATCCTTGTAATGGGAAAGAATTACGTAAAGGCTGCGCGGCGCGGAATAAATTCAGCGTTTAAAATTATAGGAACTCCTGCGCGACTCGTCAACCGCAATGAACAAACGTGCAATCTGTTGCCTATTCCGGTATACTATCCATACGCGAACTTGCCGCAGATGTGCAAAAATGGGCGCATGAAACCGTCCCGCAGGTTCGTAAAAACAACAAAATGGCTGCGCGAAACCTTCGGGACGTTCCCAGAAGTAAATTACGACTTTGGATGTAGAACTATGCCCACCCCTACCGAGAAAGACAAACTGGAAACCGCCATCCATGTGGCGCGAATGTACTATTACCAGGAAATGACCAGCGAGGCCATCGCCCGCGAAATGCAGGTCTCGCGTTCGACCGTTTCGCGCCTGTTGCGTTTCGCCAAACAAGAAGGGTTTGTGGATATACGCATATTAGACCCTTTCGAACATCCCCAGAGGCTGGAGAAAGCCATCATCGAGAGATTCGGAATTCAGCGGGCGTATGTCGTCCCCGCGCCGGAAATCGTCGGCGAGGCCGAATGGCTGGAGCGGGTCGCGCGGTATGCCGCCAACACCCTGAACGCAATCTTCGACTCGAGCATGATTCTGGGCATCGCCTGGGGCACCACCACCAGCAGCATTTCCCGCTATCTCCAGCCCAAACCGACCTATAACTCCCAGATTGTCCAGTTGAACGGCGCGGGCAACACCCAAACAACCGGCATCGACTACGCCAGCGAAATCCTGATGCGCTTCTCGCAAAATTACGGCGCGCCCGCCCACCTGTTCCCCGTTCCGACTTTTTTCGATTACGCCGAAACCAAAAACGCGCTCTGGAAAGAGGGCAGCATCCGCCGCCTGCTGGATTTGCAGCAAAAAGCCGACCTGCTGCTCTACAGCATCGGCGCGGTGAATGCCGGGATTCCCAGCCACGTTTACAGCGGCGGCTACCTGGAGGCGAGCGACTATCTCGAACTGGAGAAGCAAGCCATCGCCGGGGACATTGCGACCGTCTTTTTCCGCGAAGATGGCAGTTTCGACCGGATTCCGCTCAACCAACGTTCGAGCGGCCCGGGACTGGAACTGTTCCAACAAAAACATGGAATTTGCGTCGTCTCTGGGCTGGCCAAAGTGCGCGGGCTGCACGCTGCGCTGAAGGGAAACCTGATGCGTGAGTTGATCGTCGACGAGCCGACCGCGCGCAGGCTGGTGGAAAAGATTGCCACCGGATAATATTGTCATGACTCGCCATAACCCCTTGGGAACACCCAAGTTCATAGCCGAAAGTACAACATCACAGCCCACAAGAAAGCGGCCAGAGCAATCTGTACCCAATCACGAGATATGACCTTATCGACATCCTGGTGCAGCAATCCAAACTGAACAGCGGCATACGAATAAAATGTAAGGTAGGTCGATAAAAACGGTCCAGCAGCCAAGGCATAAAATGGATTGCGGCGCCAAAACGCCAGCCCCAATAGCGCCAGTCCCAACGGAACACCGTAAGGGAAAATCGCCCGGTTCCAGGGATTCACAGGCATATAGCCCAGCAGGGCCAACCAATCGGGGAAGAATACTGCCGAAACGAGACCAGCCAGGGAAACAGGCGCAAAAGCCCACAGCAAGGCGATCCATTTCCGCATCCGAAGATAATCGAAGGCATAAAAAAGCGCTACGCCCAGGCCAATTTGTGGCTTAATCATCATCAACAACAGCCCCCAAGATGGCGGCAGGAACATTCCCAGCAAAATCAACGAATCCAGGTTGCCCGCCAATAAGGAGCCAATGATGGTTGGTGACAGAATCATCGCTGCCAATGCGACAGGCCGGGCGCGCATGCGCCATCCAAAATAGATAAGGCAAACGATGCTCACCACAAAAATCAACCCGCGGCTCAATTCGGGCGATAGCACAGTAAAAGGAAAAAGAATCAGCAAAGCCCAGGGCGGATTGACGAATACGCAATGCTCGCAATCAGGGTAAAGCAGGTCATAAGGCGAATATCCGGCCAGCGCATGACGCGCCACCGCATCGTAAATCGGCAACCAGTCGGCAGAAGGCAAGCCGGAAGCCAGGAAAACGGCTGCCACCAAGGCAGCCGCCAGCCCCGCAACAGTCAAAATTTTTGGCGGATTGTACTTCATAGATTAATTCAACATCAAATCAACTTTTCGCCAGCGAGAGAAAGACATCTTCCAGCGTCGGCTCGCCTTTTTGGATGGATGAGAGATTCACTCCCGCCGCCTCCAGCGATTTTTTGAGCAGTTTCTCACCCAAACCTTTTTCGACGATGACCCGCAGGTGGTCGCCTGCCAAACCGGCGCGCAGCACGCCCTGGGCAGTCTCCAGCGCGCCCAGCCCGGCCAGCAGCGGCTCGGCGTAGATTTCATGCACATCGCCCGGAACATACCGCTCTTTCAGCGCGCCGGGCGTATCCATCGCCAGCAGTTGGCCGCCGCGCATCATCCCGACCCGGTGGCAGTATTCGGCTTCGTCCATGTAGTGGGTGGTGACGAGGATGGTAACGCCCTCCGCCGCCAGGTCGTAGATTAAGTCCCAAAAAGCGCGGCGCGCGTTGGGGTCGACGCCGCTGGTCGGTTCATCCAAAAAGAGCAGTTGCGGCTGGTGAACGAGGGCGATGCCCAGGGCCAGGCGCTGCCTCCAACCGGCGGACAGGTCACGGGTCAGGGTCATTTCGTGACTGGCCAGGCCGACGCGCGCGAGCGTTTCTCGAATGCGGGCCGGGTCTTTAATCCCATACACGCCGCCGTAAAATTCCAGGTTCTCCCAAACAGTCAGATCATCGTAAATTGCAAATTTCTGCGACATATACCCAGCCCGCGCCCGCACTTCCTCCGTCTGCCGGAAGGAATCGAATCCCAGGACTGTGGCGCTGCCCGAGGTGGGTTCCAGCAGCCCGAGCAGCATCCGAATGGTGGTTGTTTTGCCGCAACCGTTCGGGCCGAGGTAGCCGACGATTTCACCGCCGTTGACCTCGAACGAAACATGGTCAACGGCGGTGAAGTCGCCAAATTTGCAGGTCAGTTCGTCGACGTAGAGGACGGGCAGGGGCATGGGAACTCCGGGAATGCAGAATTCAGAATGATGAATGATGAAAAGCGAAGGCAAATTGCAGGTTTCATCTTCTGCATTCATCATTTTTGATTTTCCAGGACGGCTTTCAACCGCGCCAGGTTGGCTTCCATTTCGCTCTTAATTTTGCCAGCCAAAATCCCTTCGGCCAGGGCAAACACGCCCGCCGGGTTGCCTTCGGCATGGAGCGCGATTTTCGCGCCGGAACCGACCGGCTTGAGCGTGACGGTGATATCGACCCGCATCGGCCCGGATTGATTGACAAATCCCACCGTGTGGGGCGGCTCGAAGGTCGTAATTTGAATCTGACCGTCGATTTTGCGGCCCAGCGCAGAAGCAGAAACCCGGTATTTCGTGCCAACCGCCGGAGCGCCAGGCGAGATTTGCTCAATTGCAGCAACCATTTTTTGCCATTGGGACAGGTTGAGCGGGTTGGAGAGAAATTCGAAAATTTCCGGCACAGGCCGGTCAACCAGGGTGGAGAGGTCGAGGGTAATCATGGGTTCTCCTGCGGGCGAGGCGGAATAAATTCCACCTTACTCATCATGCGAAAGCGCAATAAAAACATCTTCCAGCGTGGGCGGAAGGGGGCGCAGGGATTCGATGGAGAAACCCATCGGCTGGAGTTGGGCCGGGAGATGCTGAATCACGCTCGCGGCCTGGCCCGGACTGACCCGCAGGTGCAGCCGGTCGCCAAAGGCCTGGACATTTTCCACGCCGCGAACTTCCAGCGCATGGTGACGGATTTCGGCCAGCGGGCTGCCACGCAGTTCGAGGATTTGCCCCTCGAGCATGGCGCGCAGTTCGCCGGGCGTCCCTTCGGCAACCAGGCGGCCCTTTTTCATGAACCCAACCCGGTGACAGCGGGCGGCTTCGTCCATGTAGGGGGTGGAGATGAGGACAGAAACTTCGGCTTCGCGGTTATCCAGTGTTCCGGTGTTCCGGTTGGCCGGTTTCCCAGTTGTTCGGTTGCTTGGTTGTTCAGTTAACCGGTTAACTGGAGAACCGGAAAACTGGTTGACCAGGCGAATGATTAATTGCCAGAAATCCTGCCGGGTGACTGGGTCGACGCCGGTAGTGGGTTCATCAAGCAAGAGGACACGCGGACGGGTGACGAGGGCCGAGGCCAGGCCGAGTTTTTGTTTCATGCCGCCCGAAAGCATTCCGGCGAAGCGGTCTTTGAACCCAGCCAGCCCGACGAATTCGAGGATTTCGAGCGAGCGCGGATACCATTCATCGGGTTTGAGTCCGCGCGCTTCGGCAAAGAAGCGGATGTTTTCCAGCACGGTCAGGTCTTCGTAGAGCGAAAAGCGCTGGGAGAGATAGCCGATTTGCTCGCGGGCCTGCTCGGTTTGGCGGCGAATGTCGAAGCCGCAGACACTCACTTCGCCTGAATCTGGTTTCAGCGCGCCGCAAATCAACCGCATGGTGGTCGTCTTCCCGGCCCCATCCGCGCCGACCAGGCCGTAGATTTCTCCGGGGGCAATGTGTAAATTAATGCCCTCCACAGCGGGTTTGGATGAAAAAGTCTTTACAAGGTTTTGAGCAATAATCATGGGTTTACCAGTTTTGCGGTTTTCCAGTTTTGCGGTTATCCGGTTATCCAGTTGTTCGGTTAACCGGATAACTGGTTAACTGGAGAACCGGATAACCATTAATCGACCTGGTACTCCACCTCCTGTCCCTCACTCACGTTCCGGGCGTATGTGTTGGCCTGGAGATATGCAATAAAAGAGACGATTTTTCGCAAGGTTTTGTAGGACAGGTCGAAGGCGGTTTGAAATTCTTCCCGCGAGATATATTTCTGGTCAAGCGCGACGTACAGTTGACTGCGCGCTTCCGCAACCGAGGCTTTGGCAATTCCCAGGTAGCGAATGAATTGCGCCTGGGTCTGGCTCTCGAACCCTTCGGCAATATTGCTCATGACCGAAACCGACGCGCGGCAAATCTGGTCTTTCAGCCCAAAATCGCGTGAAAATGGTTCGCGGCGCGTAAAACCATACACCATGTTTGTCAATTCTCGCGCCAATTGCCAGGCTTCTATTTCCTCGAAGCGGGAGATGGTGGGCATAGGGTTCTCCTTTCGTTGTTCGGTTTTCCGGTTTTCCGGTTTTCCGGTTAACTAGAAAACTGGTCAACTGGATAACTGGGTAACTGGATAACTGGATGGATAACTATTCAAAAACAACATCCGCCGGCATTCCCGGCTTCAACTTGCCCTGCGGGTCGTCGAGGCGCAGTTTGATGGCGAAAACGGTCGTTTTGCGGCCTTCCACCGTCTGGACATTGCGAGGGGTAAATTCGGCGCGGTCGGAGATGTGTACGACGGTGGCGCGGAAGGTCTCGCCGGGGAAGGAATCAACCGACACGCTGACGGTTTGGCCGAGCGTCACTTCGCCGTAGCGGTCTTCGGGGATGTACACCGTCAGGGTCAGGTCCGACAGGTTGGCGAGGGTGAGCGCTACAGCGCCCGGGCTAAGCACCTCGCCGGGCTGCGCGCTGCGGGTCAGGAGTACGCCACCGGTGGGGGCGACGAGGGTCAGTTTGGCAACTTGGGTTTCGATAACTTTAAGGTTGGCTTCGGCCTGGCCGACAGCGGTTTGCGCCTGTTGAAGGGCGGCCTCAGCCTGTTCGACGGCCTTTTGCGCGGCCAGGACTTTGGGCGCGTTCAGCCCGGTTTGCAGGGCGCGCAGGCGGTCGGCGGCGCGGTCGGCGCGCTCCTGTGCTACGCGCAGTTCGGCGCGGGCAGTCAGGATGTCATCGGCGCCTTCGGTGGTCAGGGCCTTGTCGTATTCTTTCTGGGCGTCGGCCAGTTCAGCCTTGGCGTCGTCGAAACGGGTCTGGGCGGCGTCGCGCAGTTGCTGGTCGGCGCCGGCAGCGATGTTCAGGACATCCTGGGCAACCTGGTAGGCGGCGCGGGCGGTGGAGAGTTCCAGCTCAGCAGCGAGGAAACCAGCGCTGGTGGCTTTTTGCTCGTAGAATTTGAGCCGCTCATCGGCTTTCTTGAGCGCGTCCTGCGCGGCGGAGCGTTCGGCTTCGGCGGCGGTCAACTGCTCGGCGCGGTCGAAGTACCAGGAGGGCTGGTTGAAGTCGCTCGGTTTGCCCAGCTTCCAATCGGCGGCGCGGAGGGCGGATTCTTCGGTCAGGGCGGCCTGCGCGGTCAGGTCAAGTTGCGCCCGCGCGGATGCGGCGGCGGCCTCAGCGGTGGTGACTGCCGATTTAGCGGTCTCCAGGCCGGCGGCGGCGAGGGCGCGCTGCGCTTCGAGCAGGGAACTGTCGAGGCGCAGGAGGACATCCCCGGCGGCGACCGAATCCCCTTCATCCACCAGCACCTCCAGCACTTTCCCGCCGATTTCGGGCGCGAT
>DAOUAZ010000158.1:0-4473 GCA_034432975.1 Anaerolineales bacterium
TGTGCGCGAACGTCTTGTATAATTTCTTGTGAGTTGGAGGCCATGGCTTCTTTCCTGAAGTGGTTTTGGGAAAACTCACTTTACCAGATTGAGGCCCGGCTTTCAACTCAAACGAAATGCACCCAAATCATTTGGCAGTTGCGCATCGATGATTTCCTGGCAGCGGGTGTAGGGCGGCGTAGTTGGAGTTGGTTCGAGTGTTGCTGTTTCGGCGGGTATCATCGTTGGCGCGCTGGTCGATAGGGCTGTTGGCGTGACAGCGACAAACGGCGTTCCTGTTTGGGTTGGGATAGGGCTGGTGGTTGGCTGGCCCGCGCAGCCGGGCAGCAAGAATATTCCTGCCAGGATGAAGACGAAAAACAGCAGTTTGGATTTCCCCTTAGGCATAAGCAGCACCTCGTTTGGGTCAGGTTCAAGAGATATAAAAATTATAGCATCAGGTCTGCTTCCCGTTCTCATTTGTCACAATTTTGGCGCAACCCGAAACAAAACAGCGCCGCGAATTTCGCGGCGCTGTTGACTGATTACTGAAAACTGTTTACTGTTTACTGGCCTTAGCCCACCCCAGCCCAATCCTCCCCCGCTCTGGTTCGATTTTGAGAATCTCGACCTCCAGGATGTCGCCCACCTTGAGGACGATGCCGAAGGGAATCTGGCTTTTGTGCAGCAGGCCGTCTTGTTTGACGCCGATGTCGATGAATGCGCCGAAATCGACGACGTTGCGGACGGTGCCTTTCAGTTCGAAGCCGACCGCCAGGTCTTCCATTTTCAGCACGTCGGAGCGCAGGATGGGGGCGGGGGCTTCCTCGCGCGGGTCGCGCCCGGGGCGGACGAGCTGCTCGAGAATGTCGCGCAGCGTCGGGAGGCCGCAGCCGAGTTCAGCGGCCAGTGTTTCGGGTGGGGTTTTGGCGGTGAGGGCTTCCAGGGCGGCTTTCCGTTCGGAAATTGGAGTTGAAGGTTGCAGTCCGGCGCGCTGCAAAACGGCCAGGGCAATCGGGTAAGATTCAGGATGGATGGCGGAGGCGTCCAACGGGTTGCTTCCGTCTCGAATCCGCATAAAGCCCGCCGATTGTTCGTAGGCCTTCGGCCCCAGGCCAGAGACTTTTTTCAGTTGCTCGCGGCTTTTGAAGGGGCCGTTGGCGTCGCGCCAGGCGACGATGGAGGCCGCCAGTTTGGGGCCGATTCCGGCGACGTGGGTCAGCAGGGCAGGCGAGGCGGTGTTGGCGTCCACGCCGACGTTGTTGACGACGCTTTCGACCACGCCGTCCAGGCTGTGACTCAGGGCGGTCTGGTCAACGTCGTGCTGGTACAGGCCGACGCCGATGGATTTGGGGTCGATTTTGACCAGTTCGGCCAGCGGGTCCTGGGCGCGGCGGGCGATGGAGACCGCGCCGCGAATGGATACGTCGAGGTCGGGGAATTCAGCCCGGGCGAGCGGGGAGGCGCTGTAGACCGATGCCCCGGCTTCGTTGACGATGAGATATTTGACGCTTGGCGCATTTTTGGTCAATTCGGCGGCCAGCTGCTCGGTCTCGCGCGAGGCGGTGCCGTTGCCGATGACGAGGAGCGTGACCCGGTGGCGGTTAATCATATCTTGCAGGGTATCGATGGCTTCGGTCCATTTTTTCTGCGGCTCGTGCGGGTAGATGGTGCCGGTATCGAGCAGTTTGCCGGTCGGGTCGACGACGGCGACTTTGGTGCCGGTGCGGAAGCCGGGGTCGAGGCCCAGCACGGTCTGGTTGGCGAGCGGCGGCAGCGAGAGCAGGGCGCGCAGGTTGGTGGCAAAGACGTTGATGGCGTGGCCGTCGGCGGTTTCGGTCAGGGCGCGGCGCGCGTCGCGCTCGATGGAGGGCAGCAGCAGGCGCTCGGCGGCGTCCTCGATGGCCAGAGTCAATTGGTCGCTGAAGGGGGAGAGGATGTCTTCCTCGAATTCGGATTCGATGGGGGATCGCCAGTCGCGCTCGTCGATGTGAACGCGCAGTTTGAGAATTTCTTCCTTTTCGCCGCGGTTGAGGGCCAGGATTTGGTGCGGCTGGAGGCGGCTGACGATGCCCGAAAACTCGTAATACGATTCGTAGACCCGTTTTTCATCCACCGCGCCCTCGATTTTGACGGCTTCGAGCCGGGCAAACTTGAGGGCTTTTTCGCGCACGGCCTGGCGAACGTTGGCGTTGTCGCTGATGGCTTCGGCCACGATGTCGCGCGCGCCCTCGAAGGCTTCCTGCCAGGTGGTGACTTGCTCGTTCAGGAATTCGGCGGCGATTTCTTCGAGCGGGCGTTTGTCTTTGGCCTGGGCGATGATTTTATCGGCCAGGGGTTGCAGGCCTTTTTCTTTTGCAATCATGGCGCGGGTGCGGCGCTTGGGCTTGTAGGGCGCGTAGAGGTCTTCGAGCGCGGTCATGCTCTCGGCGGCTTCGATGGCGGCTTTCAGTTCGTCCGTCAGTTTGCCCTGTTCCTCGATGGATGCCAGGATGGTGGCGCGGCGCTCGTCGATGGCGCGCAGGCGGGCAACTTCGTCGGCGACGATGCGCACCTGTTCGTCATCGAGCGTGCCGGTCATTTCTTTGCGGTAACGGGCGATGAAGGGGACGGTGTTGCCTTCATCCAGCAGTTGGATGGCGGCGGTAACCTGGGTCGGTTTGACTTTTAGAAGGGAGGCGATGGTTTCGGCGTGAGACATGGGCGGGATTTTACCACTTTCCGAGGTTGGTGGCATGACCCGAATGTAAAATGCTGCAATAGTCCTATAGGTAAGTTGAAAATTCCATGACTCCACTGCAAAAAGGTACTTTCACCCTCCTCAAAAGGGCAAAAGTTTAATGACTCTCCTGAAAAAAGGAGCGGACAAAACAGGTCAGAATTGGGGTCTCCTCAGCTGACCTATTCTTTAATATAATTCCGGCACCCTCAACAGCCGGAGCAAACCAGGTTCAAGAAAAACCGCCAACACTTGCAAATGCCCCTGACCAGCCATGTGAATGACCTGCCCGAAAAGTTGCGCGAGCGGCTGGAAAACTCGTGGGCAGGCGCATTCTATCGGGAATTCTTTTGTCGTCTAAACGAAGACCAATTTGCGGTGTTGTACGACAAATGTCCTTCGCGTCCAAATATTCCGGTCAACGTCATGGTTGGGCTGGAGTTTCTGAAAGCAGGTCATGGCTGGACGGATGAGGAGATGTACGACCACTTCTGCTACGACATTCAGGTGCGCTACGCCCTGGGATACCGTCAATTGGGCGATGGGCATTTCGAACTGCGCACCCAATACTATTTTCGGGAACGGCTGAGCCAGCACATGCAGGACACAGGTGAAAAGCTGTTGGATAAAGCCTTTGAACAGGTGACGGACGAGCAATTGGCCGCCTGCCGCCTGAAAACCGACAAACAACGGATGGACAGCTTCCAGATTGGCAGCAACATTCGGCACAGGGGGGCGTATCCAACTGCTGGTGGAAGTACTCCAGCGTGTTCATCGTATGTTGGATGAAGCAGACCAGATTCGCCAGGCCGACGATTTTGCTCCGTACCTCAAAGGCCATGCTGGTCACTACGTCTACCGCATGAAAAACGAAGAAGCGGGTTCGCACCTGGAGCGAATTGGCAGCCCGATGGCGCGCCTGCTGGGCGAATTGCAGGGGAAATACGACGAAAACCCGGTCTACAAGGTCTTGGCGCGCGTATTTGGCGAACACTTTCGCTTGACAGCAGAAAAAGTAAGCGTCAAACCCAACCAGGAGTTGAACGCCTCCAGCCTGCAATCGCCCGACGACCTGGAAGCTGCTTACCGGGAAAAGCGCGGTGTGGGCTACCAGGGTTACGTGACGAATGTGACCGAAACCTGTAATCCCGAAAACGACCTGCAACTCATCGCCAAAGTGCAGACCGCCAGCAACACCACCGACGACAGCCAACTGTTGGCTGAAGCCATCCCCAACCTGGCAGCCCGCACCGATTTGAGCGATATGTACACCGATGGCGGACACGGCGGGCCGAAATCAGATGAAGTGCTGGAAGAAGCGGGCGTCCAGCACATCCAGACCGCCATTCGCGGGCGCGAACCGAACCCGCAAATGCTCTCCCTGGCCGATTTCGACATCCGTTTCAATGAAGCCGGGCAGCCCGCCAAAATCACCTGCCCCGAAGCGCAAAGTGTCTCGGTGCAAGCCAGCCAGCAGGGAAAATCTTTCGTGGCACACTTTGACCCTGCGCTGTGCGCCGCTTGCCCGCTGCTTGCCAAATGTTCGGCCCAAGCTGGCAAGCGCGACGTTCGGCATCATCTGCGCTTCACCCTGGCTGAGGCACGGTCAGCCGAACGACGGCGCACCAGCCGCGAAAAGCGCAAGGAAAGCGGCAACCTGCGTTCTGCCGTTGAAGCAACCGTGCGCTGCGTCAAACTACCCTACCCGGATGCCAAGTTGCCTGTGCGTGGTAAATTCCGGGTTGCCTGCATGATGATCGGCTCTGCCGCAGTGA
>DAOUAZ010000159.1:0-14551 GCA_034432975.1 Anaerolineales bacterium
GAGTGACCTTTTGACATCGCGCAGCCGAAGCAGCAGGTTCATCGTCCCCATCACCCCGGCGGAGAAGATGACATTCTTTGCCCTGGCAGCCTGCCGCCGTTTAATCGGGCTGGTGCTGGGCTGGAAGATGACCTCGTACCCGCCCTCGACCACAGACGATAGGCCGTTGACTATCTCTTGTCGTCCGTCGTTCGTCGTCCATGGTCTCACATCCGTCACTTCCACCTCAGCAATCACCTTCGCCCCCCACTTTTCCGCAAAATACAGGTAATTCTTGGGCAGGGTGTTCTTGGCGTTGTAGCGGCATCCGACCATGCAGCCGCCGCAGTGCGCGCAGCCTGTCCGCGCTGGCCCGTCGCCGCCGAAGTAGGGGTCGGGAACGGTTTTCCCGTTTTCGCCGAAGAAAACGCCTACCTCGGTCGGGCGGAAGGTCTCTTGCTGGCCGCGTTCCGCGGCAATCTGGCGCAAAACTTCATCGGCTGCCCACAGTTTGGGGTTGCGCGCCGCGCCGAGCATCTGCCGCGCTGTGGCATAGTGCGGGGCGAGTGTTTCTCCCCATTTAATCGGCGTGTTCCAGGCCGGGGTGGCGAAGGTCTCATCCGAGGGGACTTCCAGCACGTTGGCATAACCCAGGCTGCCGCCTCCGACTCCTGCCCCATGCAGCACCATCACCCCGTCCAGGATGGCAATCTGTAAAATACCATGCGCGCGGATGGCCGGCATCCAGATATATTTCCAGAACTGCCAGTTGGTTTTGGCAAAATCCTCGTCGCGGAAGCGTTTGCCCTTCTCCAGCACCAGCACCGAATAGCCTTTTTCTGCCAGGCGCATGGCAGAAACCGAGCCGCCAAACCCGGAACCGATGATGATGTAATCGTAAATTGTGTCTGTCATAGTCAATCCTTTGGCGAGAGGTGAAATAACGGCCACAGGCTCACCCAATGTGATGGGTCTTGTTGCCAAACAGGGGGAATAAGCCGGTTGCGAAAAAACCCGTTTATAGTTTCTCTGGGCAGGCTGGTGGAACTGGCAAGCGTCTGGTTCAAGTATATTGCAATTCCAATGCTTCGGCTGGTTTTGATAATTTTGCTTGCAGGAATGTCATAACAAAAATTCACCCGCACTGATGACAAAAAACACTCGAAAATTTGGATATAGACGTCTATACTTGTCAAAATTGCGTTTATCTATTCGATTTCTGTGACGAAAGTCACAAATCCTTCAGAAATATTGTATTATATTAAACAAAGATTAATCCTTATCGAAAAGGGTAAACCATGACCAAATATTTTCCCGCCGTTGCGATTTTATCTGCTGTGATTGCCCTGGGGATATTTGCGTATGTGACAGATGCAGTTGCTTTTGCAGGCAGCAATCCCGAAACGTGCGCTAATTGCCACGTAATGGATGATGTGTACGAAAACTGGTTCCATGCCCCGCATAAAAACGTAACCAAGTGCGCCGATTGCCACCTGCCACACGATAATGTTGTCGCATACTATATCGAAAAAGGGCGCACCGGGATGCATGATGTCTATATGTTCAGCACCGGCCAAACGCCCGAAGTCATTCGCGCTACCGAGCATAGCAAAGGCATCATCCAGGATAACTGCGTTCGCTGTCACCAAAGCACGGTCGATGCTGTTGTGATGAGTCCGCGCGGCAGCGACCGGTACTGTTGGGAATGTCACCGCAACGTATCGCACGGCGCGCGCGGTTTGTCCCTGCTCCCCTTGCAAGATTCTGAACTCTATCCTATCCATAAATAGTTGAGGAGATTTGCCATGCAAAAATATACGACCCTGATTTTGGCTGGCCTGGTTGTGGTGTTGGCGGCTGTCTTGGCCGGAACGTTGATTTTTGTCAACAACCAGCCGGTGCAGCAGCGCGCCATCCAGCCGCTGACCGAAATTGCCGCGCTGGAACCGGATTCGGCCAAATGGGGAGTCAATTTCCCCAATCAATACGCTTCGCTCCTGAAAACACGCGATAACAACATTGCGACGACCTATGGCGGTTCGGGCTTCTCGCACCTGGAAAAGGACCCGCGCCAGCTCATTCTGTTCGCCGGGATGCCCTTCAGCAAAGACTATAACGAGGACCGGGGCCATGAATGGGCGCTGATCGATGTCAATGAAACCAAGCGGCTCAATCTGGATAAAGAAAACCCCAAGCGCACGCCTGGAACCTGCTATTCCTGCAAAAGCGCCAGCAGTCCCAAACTATGGGCCGAGATGGGCATGGAAGAGTACGGTAAAACCTTTTTTGGCGATTTAAGCCCAATGGTGACAGAAACAATCGGCTGCGCGAATTGTCATGAAGCCAACACCATGCGCCTGGTTGTCACCAACCCGGCGTTGGAAGAGGCTCTTGAACGCCAGGGCAAGGATTGGACTAAATTTACCCGCCAGGAAATGCGCACCGTTGTTTGCGCCAACTGCCATGTCGAATATTACTTCGCGGGTCCAGGCAAATACCTGACCTTCCCGTGGGATAACGGCACCAAAGTCGAAGAAATGTGGGAATACTATAGCGAGATTGGTTTCAACGATTGGGTCTATCCCGGCACCGATGCGCCCATGCTCAAGGTCCAGCACCCGGAATATGAGCTGTACATCGCCGGTTCCACGCACTATAACGCGGGTGTTTCTTGCGCCGATTGCCACATGCCGTATGTGCGCGAGGGCGCGGCCAAGTACTCATCGCATAACATCCATAGCCCGCTGCTCAATCCTCAACTGGCTTGCGGACAATGCCACACCAACACCGATTCGGTTGTCCGCCGTGTCAATCTCATCCAAGAACAGGCTTACAATACCAAGATTGCCACGGAAGATGCAATTATCGACGCTATCAACGCTATCAAGGCGGCTGTTGCCAACCCGAACAGCGACCCGGCCCTGCTCGATGAAGCCCGCCTGCTGCACCGCAAAGCGCAGTTCTACTGGGATTATGTCTCCGCCGAGAATTCGATGGGCTTCCACAATCCCGAATACGTCCTCGAGATTTTGGCCGAATCGACCAACCTGGCGCGCCAGGCGCAAATGAAAGCCGCCCAGGCCGCCAACGACCCCTCCCTGCTTGGGACGGGAACCTATTATACGACGGGGCAGTAGGTTCTACCGCTAAATCAACGTCCCGAAGGTTCAAAACCTTCGGGACGTTTTTGTTTAAGCCGCGCGGGCGAGAAGGTGTTTTTTGAACTCGTTGATATCGATTCCATGTAAATATACGGAAAAAATCGGACTGAAAATTTGCGGCAATTGCCCTTCGGATGAGGAGAGTAATTTTTTTGCGCGCAGGATTTTTACAGTGGAAGACGGAACATCGGCCATATTGCCTTTTGCAAATTCCACAATTCCAATTTGCTCATCGGGTTCGAGACTCCCCAACAATTTGCGGCATTCTTCCTTGTTGTTTTCTTCTTTCGCCAGCCAGCGCGGGTCGAGCCGGTAAGGAACGCCCTCGATGGTTTTACGCAGGCTGCTGAACACCATCAGGACGGTGCCGGGATGCCCGCCGCTGAGCTCGTAGATTTTGTCACGCAGGGTTTCGGCCAGGGGGTAGCCGTGCCGTTCTTCCAATTGCCTGAGCATGGCATGGACATCCTGCCGCGAATAGGGACCGATGGCGATTTGGTTGCGGGAAAGCAGTTCATAGAACCCCTCGTGCTCGTACAAGCGAGGGCGCAGGCGCGCTGGCAGGTTGCGCAGCAGGAGCGCATAGCACAGCCGGTTCTTGTGCGCATCGCGGATTCCGCGCAGGTGGGCGAATACTTTGGCCGGCAGGCGGCGGTAGGCTTCGTCGAATTCGTCCAATAGGAAGCAAATCCCAATCTCGCTATCAACAACCATCAAGTTCAAGATGACAAGTTCCAGGAATCTTAAGACCATGATGGGGTTCCCAGGCTTCTCAAGCACCGGAAGCAAGAACCTTTTCATAAAACTTTCGGAAAGTTTTATCAGTTCAGGGTCATCGTTTTGTCCCACGGTCTGGATGATGTTGAAAAGCATCAACTCGTAAAATTCCCATTCGGAATAGTCGCTCAGGCGGTTCATGTCCAGGCGGATGATGAGCGTTCGGGCGGCTTTTTCTTTCAGGTAATATTCCTGGACATCGGTGCGCACCAGGTGGTCGAGCAGGCGGGTTTTGCCCATGCTGCCTGCCCCAATCAGGTAGCAGGAATCAGCGCTTTTGATGCACTCGAAGAGCGGTTTCAGTACCTCCTGGCGGTAAGTAACGTTATGCTCTTTGCCAAATTCTTTCATTGTGCTGCTTTGCCTGGGGTCTTTATTTTGCATGATTGCCTCGCTGATGGATGAAGTTGAACTATTGGGGCGGCGGCCACGATTCTTCCCAGTGGCCGAGCCGGTGACACAGGATGCTTGCCAGCATCAGGGCGCGCTGCTGGTTTTGTTTTCGCTGGCTGGTCGTGGAGATGGTTGCGCGAAACAGGGTATTGAAGAGCAATCCCAGGAGATATTGGCGCGCATCGCTGATTCCCGTGCATTCACGGGCCAGTGAACGCAGGTGGGAGATGGTTAGCATGGCTTTTTTCATCTCGCTTTGCGCTTCGACCGACTCGGTGAGTTCCATGCCTTTGATTTCATGCCGCTCGCAGGCTGTTATACAGATGGAGAGGAAAGCCGGAAAATTTTCTTCGGTGCAGGGAAGGCGGTTGATAATGTCGGATTCGAGCTCGATAAAATCCTGCAAAATGTGACCTGGGCCCGTGCGTTCGAAATCTACGCCCCAGATGTTGTTGCCAGAATCGACCAGGATGTTATCGCCATGCAGGTCGCCGTGCGTGATGGCGGTTTTAGTATGCTCTACAATGCTTACATCGCGTCCTTCGATGATGTTCGCTTTCATCCACTCGATGGGGTGCGGAGCCTGCGCCACTGCCCAGTTCTCAGCGCCCATCACTTCTTCGGGATGACAGTTGGTGAAATTCTTGATGCGAGTCACCCAGTCCCGGTCCCAAACCTGGCAGTACAGTTCGAAGAGTGAGACGTTCCTGACCTCTACCGCCTGCTGGTAATGGGGCTGCCAGGTCTCTGTGAAGAATCCGTTCAGGCTGTGCTTGATTTTGCCGAAAGGTTGGGTTTTGAAGAAGTTGGAGAAGTTCTGGTCGATATCGCCGACGTAAGAAAGCTTGATGCCGCCGATATCCCACAAGAGCGATTGTCCGCGCAGGATAGGCACATAGTTGCCCTTGAGTTTTCTATCGACGTATTTATCATAATTGTCCAATTCACGGGCCACTTTGGATTCCCGCGCGAGTTTGACGATGACCGGCTGTCGGTCGTCTTCGTAAACTTTCAGGATGACCGAGCGCGGGCGCGGGACGGTGGATAAATCGGATGAGATTTGGGTGGTGCCGATTTTTTCGAGCCTCAGGCAATTGGCCTCGGGAAATAGCCGCAGCAGGCAGTCTTCCACCTGGTCTTTGAAACGGGATGCTGCTCCAACCAGCAGGGTTTTGCTGATGTTTTCCAGTAATTTATGCGGTTCGATTTCCAGTCCTTTTTTACCGGCGCACAGGCTGCGCGCTTCTTTCTCCAGTTTTTCTTTGAAAGCCCGGGGGCCTTCGCTTTTGCCCATGAAGCCGGCTGCGCCTTCATCGGCAGCCCGGCGCGAATCGGCCAACCCGCCGTACCCGCTCATCATGATGCAGACCGTCGGGCGTAGCTGCGGAATGAGCTCCAGCCCGCTTTTGTCTTCTTCGTCGATATCATCCAGCAAGCGCATATCGACCAGCGCCAGTTGGCAGCGGTAGGCCTGGGCCTTGCTCTTTGCGTTTTTCAGGAGCGTCTGGCCGATGCCCTCAGCAGCGACGGGTAAATAGCCCCAATGGCTGAGCAGGTCCCGATACATGCGGCGGCTTGTTTCATTGTTCTCTACAATCAAGATACGCGGCATTCCTTTAGGAATGGGGCTGGTTTCGGGTTCGAACAGTTCGAACGAGTTCATTGACTATTCCTTTCCCTGGTGTCGCGGGGTAAGGTTCTGGCTCACCCGGCTCCGCTCGGTCTTCAGGGATGTTATAAATGGGCAATTTGATTGAGAAGATTGCGCCTTTGCGCGGGTTGGCGGGCAGCAGGCGAATCCTGCCGTTCATATCTTCGACCAGCTGGCGCGTAATCAGCAAGCCATTACCGCCTCCGCCTTTGGTGGTCACATTGGTTTGGAAGATAAATGGGCGGATTTTATCGGGAATACCGCGGCCGAAGTCCTCTACCTGGATTTCGACCATGTTCTCGTCGATTGCCTGGGTGCGCAGGATAATTTTCTTTTCTTTGCGTCCGCGCATGGCGCGCTCGGCATTGTGAATCAGGTGGCGCAGGATGCGCTGGAAGGACAGCGGGTTGGTTTCGACGGAGATGCCCGGCGCGCCGGTCAGGACTTCCAAAGCGATGTCTTTTTGCTGGCAGATTTGCCTGGCGAACTTTTCCAGGGACTCGTCCAGCGGCAGAACGGTGCGACCCTGGTCGCTGCGCGGGCTGGCCAGAAGTAACTTTCGGACGCTTTGCTCGACGTTTCCTGCGAATTGCTGAATGGTTGGGCTTTCTTCGGCATATTCTTTAATCAGGTAGGCCCAACCCTGGATGTTGGCCGCCTCGGCGTTGATTTCATGCGCCATATCGGATGCCCAGGCGTTATAGGCAGCAATGGTCTTGTTGAAACTGATTTCCTGCTGCTGCTTGAACCGCTCCAGCCCCAGGCTGAGTTGCGGCGCGACAGTCTTGACCAGGGCCTCGTCATCCTGGTCGAACCCGGAGGGTCTGCGGCGCTCCAGCGCCAGCACGCCCAACAATTTCTTCTCGCTCGCCAGGCTGACGCACAGTTCAGACTGCGTTTCGGCAATCAGCCCCAGGTATTCGGGATACGTATGGATATTGGGAATGTTCAGGATTTCGATTTTGCCGCTTCGCAGGGTTTTGCGCGCAACCGCGCAGGCAATCGAATTGCCACCGATGGGAAAACTGCGCATTCGCCGGTAAGCCGGGTTGGTGATTTTGTAAAATTCGAGCGCGCCGGGGGCGAATTTGAGGGCCTGCTCTTCCTCATCGTAGGCCAACACGCACAGGGTTGCTTCGTGAAAGAAGGAGTGCAGGCGTTCCAGCACGTTTTTGAGCATTTCTTCGGGACTGCCTGCCAGGTTGACCGCCTCGGCAGTTTGCAGGGCGGCTTCCAGCCGGCGGCGCTGTTCGTGTTCGTCTATCCGGCGCGCATTCGAGATGGCAAAAGCAGCCAGGCTGGCGAATGATTGGGCGTGACGGATATCGCGTTCGGAAAACCGGCGCGGCTCGCGGAAATTCATGTAAAACACGCCCAGCGGGTCCCCGGAAAATGCGTCACGGATGCTCATGCCAATCATGGCACTCACCCCCTCGCGTTGGATGAAGGCATGGTCTTCGATGCGTTTGCGGCCTGCTCGCGCATCGGGGTGATGCACATCGTCGATGAATAGGTGGTTCTCTTCCAGGATGTGGGTTGTGATGCCGCCCCGGCTGGGACGCGCCTTGCCCAGCACGCCCTGCGCGCCGAATTTTAGTTCGCCGGCGTGGCTGACGTTATCGATATCGAAGGTGATTGACCGCTGGCGCGGCAAAAATGGATAGATGATGCACCAATCGGCCTCGCTCAATCGCAGGGCGGCCTTGCAAACCAGCGAAAGGGTATCTTTCAGTTCCTCCCGCCCTGAGCCCGCCCGGCTCATGATTTTCTGGTTGGCGTAGAGCAGGTCTTCGCTTTTTTCGCGTTCGCGCAAGGTTGTCCAAATCAGCCCGGCGTAATTCAAGACGGTTTGCAGGCGGTTGATATCGCGTTCCAAAATCGGGAGGTCGTTGTGTTTGTTATCCACCAAAACCACTCCGGCTGTTTTGTCCTTACCGGCCAGGAGCGGAAGCACGGCGCAGGCCGCCGGGCTGATGGCGGCGGTTACTTCAGGTGGAAGTTGGGAATGGGCTTCGCCTGCTTCCAGCCGTTTTGCCTGCCCGGTTTGCAATACTTCCGTAAAGGCATCGGCGCGGCCGCCGACAGGAACGCGAATCGTTTGAATGAATGGGTCGAAGTCCGTCAATCGCAGGCGGTGGGCGCGCAGGTCGCCGAGGAATTGGTCGAAGTTATAACGACGCAGTTCGTCCAATTCCCAGTCGTACCGGGCTTTTTCGCTGTCTTCCGTGCCAACCGCCGCCTTGCCGGTCAGGGTGGCTGATTCCTCCAACAGGAAGAGCATGGCGCGGTTGAAACCCACGCCAAATTTGGCGGTGGCAAGCGTCAGCATGGTTTTCCACAGGTTTTCTTCACTCTCGCGCGCCACTTGCAGCATCTCCAACCCGGCCCGGCTTAACACGCTCAGGCGTTCCATGTCCTCGCGCTCTTTTTCGGCGGCCAGGCAATTGTGGATGGCGCCCGCCACCTGGTCGGCTATCAGGGTCAGGAAGTTCAGGTCGCGTTCGATGAACAGTCGCTTTTGTTGGAAGGATTGCAGGATGAGTCCGCCGATGGTTTTGCCGTTGACCCGCAGCGGGACGCCCATCCAGCAGGCGGGAATCTCGCCCTGCAATCGTATCCCGTTTCGACTGGTGAACCCGTCCACGTCATCTGGGATGAGCAATGGTTCGCCGCGCGCCAGCAGCCAGCCTTCCAGCCCGCTTTCGATGGGTCGTTTGGCCGGGCGGCGTTTCTGGCCGTGCCGGTAATGCAGGCGCGCATCGAGTTGCCGCCTTTCTGTTTCGGCGAGGATAACCATAAAGTTTTCGATGTCGAAATTTCTGCCAATCTGGCTGCGCGCCTCTTCCAGGAGTTCATCGAGATGCATCTCGGCGGCCCTGGCGGTAATTTCCTGCCCGATGCGGTTGGCGGCAGTTTGTTCGCGGCTGTTCTTTTTCTCTTTGGTGTAGAGGGCGGAATGTTCCAGCGCCAGTGAAACTTGTTTGGCGTAAAGTTCCAGCCAGTCGCGCTCATGTTCACTGATAAATTTATTGACCGGCCCATCATCGAGCATCAAGATGCCCAGCAGCCGCTCCGCGCTGATGAGCGGCAGCAGGGTCATTTCGCTCGCGGGCGGCTGGTAGCCGCTGGCCCGCATGGAGGCGGAAGCAGCCTCCATCTCCGATTCGCGCAGCGAGAGGGGCCTGCGGCCCAGGCGCAAGGTTTCGAGATTTACCCACTCGTCTATGGGGAACAGGCGGCTGCCGAAATTGGCAATCCGCCCTTCCCCGGCGCAGCGAATCCCTAACATGCGTCCATCGGGGTTGGCGTCGCGCCCGGTGGGGACCCAGAATAAATGCGCGCGGGCAAACCCCAGTTTGAGCGAGCGCTGTACGACCGCCCTGGCAACCGCATGGAAGTCTTGTTCCCGGATGGATGCTTCCATCATTTCGCTGAATATCTTTTGCCAGTTATGCTCGCGCTGCTCTTTGCGCCACTGCCGCAAGGCGCGAAAGACGAACAGGATTTCGCGGTTGTCGGCGGTTTTGGGCAGGTAGCGGAAGGCCCCGGCCTCGTAAGCCAACAGGCCGCTCTCCGGGTCTTCGTAGCCGGTGAAGATAATGCCGTCTGAATCGGGGCTGATGGCCCGCAATTGCTTGAACACTTCGATACCATCCTGCCCCAGCCCCAGGCGATGGTCAATCAACAGAATTTCGTAAGGCTTGTTGCGGCTGGCGGCCTGGGCGACCTTGTCGATGGCCTCCTGGGCCTGGGTGGCGACATCGGGATGCGCTTCGTCCTCACCTTGCAGGATGAGCTGGATGGTCTCGGCATAAAAAAGGTTGTCATCCAAAATCAAGACGCGGCACATGAGGCCCTCTTTCATAACTGATGTGGGATTTCCAGCGCGAAGGTCGTCCCGCCCAGGATGCTGCTTTCCAAAACGTAAATCCGCCCGCCCAGTTCTTCGACCAGGCTGCGGGAGATGTACAGGCCGATGCCGCTGCCGTCGTGGCGGGTGGTATAGCCGGCCTCGAAGACCTTATCCCACAGCCGGGCGTGGATGCCAGGGCCGTTGTCTTCGACCAGGATGCGGAAAAAACCGGTCTCGACGGGGTTGACTTGTTCATCGAGGCGCACCTGTACCCAGCCGAGGCTGCCGGGCCGGGTTTCGGCAATCTGTTGGACGGCGTTGAGCAGGATGTTGAGCAGCACCTGCTCGAAGGCCGCCGCCTGGCTGCGGATGACGAGCATTTGCTCTGGCGGGTTGAAGACGACCTGGACATTGGCCGGGTTGCTGGTATCGCGCAGGATATGGATGGTTTCGCGGATAATTTCATCCACCCGCAGGATTTCGTGTTTACTTTTGGCTGTAATGCGCCCGAACATGCGGGTTGTGTTGATAATGCGCTGGACGATGTGACGGGTGTCGTCGAAGGTTTTTTGGAGTATCTCCTCGCGGCGTGCCGGGTTGGGGGTTTTGTCCAGTTTTGCCAGGTTGGTTTGCAGGGTATCGAGCCGCGCGGCCAGCGGCCCGACCAGGTTGTTGATTTCATGGGTCATGGCGCGCGTCAGGTGGCCGATGAGGGCCGTGCGTTGGATGAGGATGCTTTTTTCGTGGAAGGATTGCTGTTCGAGCAGCGCGCCGATGGATTGCGCCATCGCCTCGGCGTAAATGCGCTGCTCTTTCGTGATGGGCCGGGGATGTTCGCCCAGCAGGAACAGGGCGAAATTGGATTGCGCCGGTACGCCAATGCAACTTTCCAGCGCTGGGTTCAGTTCCAGCAGGTAGCGAAAGCGGTCACGGTCGCGCGCTTCGATTTCGGGCATGAGCAGCATCACCCCATCCTCGGCCACATCGCGCACCGGGCTGTAGGCCAGCGAAGGCAGGGCGCTTTTTTCGAGAATGCCTTCGCCCGAACGGTCGCGGATGGAGGCGGCGCGGTGAATCGGGTCGAACTCGAACAGGATGGCCTGCTCGAAGCCCAGGGCGCGGCGCGCCTGTCGGAGCAGATTGTGGATGGAGTTTTTAGAGCGGCTGCCGGGTGGTTCGGCCAGGGAAATGCCCGGTCTGGGATTCTGTTTCGAGACGGCGGGCAGGTTCCCGGCGGGGGCGCTCCTGCCCTGGAGCATGGCAATCAGGTCTTCGGGCAGGAGCGGCTTGGGGTATAGTTCCACGCCCCGCTCCCGCAGGTCGTCCAAAACCCCGCCCAAACTTTCCTGGCGCGCCCAGTCGGTGGCGATGACCACCCGCACTTCGGGCCAGGTGACGAGGATTTGCTCTGCCAGGCCGATGCCGCTCATGCCAGGCAGGCCGACATCGATGAGCGCCAGCTTGGGGCGGGAGGCTGCCAGCAGGTTGATAGCTTTTTCGGCGCTTTCGACGGCATCGACGCGCTGGCCGATGCGATTCAGCCAGTTTCGGACGGCGTTTTGCTGCTCCGGTTCGTCTTCCACCAGGAGGATGTGCTGGCAGGGCGCGCCGGAGCGCAGGAACTCATCCAGGATGGTCACATAGTCGCCGTCTGCGCCCAGGCCGCGCGCGGCTTTTGGTGGCAGTTTTCCTTCATCTGGTGGGGAGGAGAGCGGCGGAAGTCCCAGGCTGAGCCGCCGCGCCTGGCGCTCGACCTGGCGGATAGTAACGCGCACCCGGTCGCCGGGCCAAAACAGGTCGATGGGCGGGGTTTTGACCCAGGCCGGGAGTTGCGATTTGTGCAGCAGGCCGGTCAGCCCGGAGGCGAGTTCGATGAACGCCCCGTAAGTTACGACGCCCGTCACGATGCCTTCGTAAACCTGGTTTTTATCGAAGGTTTCGGGGAGTTCGTCCCAGGGGTCGCTTTCGGCCAGGCGCAGGCTGTATTCAGGATGTTGGCCTGGGCGGCTGCCGGTCTGCACCGCCCAGCCGTTCCAGCCGGGCGGGTACAGGCTGCGCCAGTTCTGGCGTTTGTTCTCGTCCCATGAAATCTCGCGCACCCGCACAATGCCATGCTGGCGCTCCCCGGTCTCGACCAGCAGACCGAGGGGCAGGTGTTTGACGACCCTGGCATGGATGCGTTTGCGCGGCGTCATTGTTCGAGGGGGCCGATGAATGTCACTCCGGGCAGCCCGGCTTCGGGCGGGTAGGGGAAACGGAAGACGCTGTGGGCTTCGTTCAGGTCGGCCAGGTCGCTCAGGCGGGAGAGGCTGGTCGGGTTGAAGTGGACGGGGGTGATTTCCAGTCTGTCGAGGCGCGCGCGCCATTCGCTGGCGAGGTTGTCGTTGGCCGGGAAAACGGTCAGGAACCCGGGCGAAAGCAGGTCAGCGGTTTCGCGGGTGAGGGCCGCGCCGATGGGCCGCGCCAGCGAATCGGTGACGCCCGCCGGGGAGAGGAGATGCACTTGCATCAGGTAATAGCGCTTCCAGGGGTTGAGCCGCCGCTCGAGGAACGGTTCGACCCATTTGTCGAAGGGCTGGGCCGGATGCATCTGCGAGATGTTTTCGGACGGGAAGGATACTGTTTTCATATCCCAAATGAATTGCCGTTCTTCCTCTTCGAGAATGGCGGGTTGCAGGCTGATGTTGAGCATGGCGGGCCGGGGATAGTTCCCCAAGGTTCGCCAGGTTTGCTCGTCGGAGCGGTCGCTGGTTTGCCAGAATCCGTTGACATACCCCAGGCTTTTTTGGGTGCGGATTTGCTTTTCGAAGCGCAGGAGTTGCGCCATGCTTTGCGCGGATTGGCAGTTTTCCAGTAGTTCCCTGCCGGTCAGTTTTTGGAAAGCCTGCGGGGTGGCCGCCGGGTAGATTTTGTAGTCATAGGGGAATGTAGAGGCCAGTTCGCTGCAATATTCCAGGGCCTTTTCACGCGCTTTTCCCTGGCTGTCGCTTTGTACCCTGCCGACCAGCGCTAGCAGCAGGCCTTCCGCCGGAAGCCGGGTACAGCGCAATGCGATGGCATGTTTCCCTGAAGAAGGCTCTTTGAGCGGGTTGCCGTGAAATTGTGATTCGATGAAGAGTTTTTGGCGGTCGAGCGCTTCTACCAGCAAGACGGCCGCGTTGAACCCCCAGCGCAATTTTTGCACTTCGGCAAACGGCTGTACGCATACCTGGCAGGCAAAGACCGCTTGCCAATCATGCCCGGATTGGGTAAGTTCGACCCAGGGTCTCTGCGTTTCCATAAAAGAACATTCTCCGGCTTTTTCTTCTTTTTCTTTGGGATGAGCAGTTCGATGAATTCATCGTCGTTCGAGCCTTTTGCGCTGCCCGTTGTTGGCTTGTCTGGCGCGTCGTCGGCGATGTTTGGCATTTCGGTGATGAGTTTTTCGACAAGTTGCCGTACATCGTCGACATTCCGCGAAGAACCGGCCATGGACTGGGCCTGCATGAGCATCTTGAGGGCCTCGATGTGGGCATCGATGATTTTGAGATTTTCCTCGTGGCTGAACTTTGGCTTCTGGCGCATGAGTTCCAGTTCGAGGGTGAGTTTTTGCAGTTCGACGGCCAGTTTTTCGGCATCGAACAGGGCTTGCCTGCGTTTTGTTTCGTTTTTCGCCTGCTGTTCGATGACCGTGCCTTGCTCGGTGGTAAGCAGTTTTTGTCTCTTGCTGATTTCCGTTCGCTGGTCGGTCTGTTTGATTTCCTTCCTGCCGGCCCGCAAGCGCACGGCCTCCTCTTCGCGCACGCCGAGCAGGCGCAGGTGTCCCCGACGCTCGATGATGTTGACGTTGTGGAGGCTGAACGACTTGCAGGCATCACTCTGTTCGACTTGATTTTTAATGACTTCTGAAATCTGTTCATCAGAGATGATGGTTTTCGCGTTTACCCCGCTTTCCTGCTCTCGCTCCTCGTCTGGTCTCTCGTCGATGAGTTCATCGTGCTTATGGGTGCGGATGACGTGCCGCAGGGCTGCCTCGCAGGCTTTGAACAACGCATCCATTGGGTTGCGGACGTTTTGGACTTTCATGGAATTGTTCACCGTGAACGTGATTCCGCAAGTGAGGGTAACGTCCGCGCCATCGAGCGTGACCGCTTTGATGTCGGGCAGCACCTTATATTGCTCATGCCGGTCAACATAGTAGATTTTGTATTTTCCCGGAGAAAGCCGAATGCAGCCGCCTTCCGAAGGGATTCTGTCCCCGGCAGCAGAGACGACAATCGCGTCGAGATTGGGGAAGGAAGGCACATACCCGGCGCCCCAGATGTTCACGTCGAGCGGGTACGGCCCGGTCACGATTTCGTTTTCAGGGAACTGGGGCGGGAGCAGCCGCTGCTGCCGTCCCTGGTATTCGGTGAACCATTTGATTAAATCGAGGTCGAGCTCGTCATCTTCTTCGTGCGGAATTTGACTCATAGTTGTACTCCCCGCGCTCCTGTGGTGATGGTTCGAATCGGCGGATAAAGTGGAAATTTGTGCTACGTGTAACAATATTAGTTTATACCGAATTTAATGAATTTTCAACCATATCACAAAATTGGCACAGGACGGTAAAGCAGGCGGGGGGCGATACTTATAACGTGAATTCGGGATAAGGCTCTTGATTCTGATTTTAATCAAAAACGCTCACGCAAAGGCGCAAAGTGCGCAAAGAAAAATAAAAAACCTGGCGGTCTTTGCGGCTTTGCGCGAGAAAAAGCA
>DAOUAZ010000160.1:0-13619 GCA_034432975.1 Anaerolineales bacterium
TGCTTTTTCTCGCGCAAAGCCGCAAAGACCGCCAGGTTTTTTATTTTTCTTTGCGCACTTTGCGCCTTTGCGTGAGCGTTTTTGATTAAAATCAGAATCAAGAGCCTTATCCCGAATTCACGTTAAGAAGTTCACATTGGAGATGTTACAGAATTGTCAGGTTTCCTGCCTATCGGCTGGCTAACAATTGGCTGTGCGGCGGGTATCGATTGTCGGGCGGTGGGGTTTTGATGACATTCCCTGTCAGGGAAAGCCGGGTTAGTACGCTCCCCGCCCCTGTAGGGCAGAGATGAAAGTGTGGATGAGGATATGAATATCGAGCCAGATGGACCAGTTTTGGACGTAATAGACATCCAGGTTGGCGCGTTCGCTGAAGGCCAGGTTGCTGCGGCCAGAAACCTGCCACAGGCCGGTCAGGCCGGGCAGCACCTGTTTATAAATTTCGTACTCTTCCCCGTAATCTGGAATTTCGTTCGCCAGCAGGGGACGCGGCCCAATCAGGCTCATTTCGCCGCGAATCACATTCCACAACTGGGGCAGTTCATCCAGGCTGGAGCGTCGCAGGAAACGCCCCACGCGCGTCACGCGCGGGTCATGTTTCAACTTGAAACTGTGCTGCCATTCCTCGCGCAATCCGGGATTGGCGTCCAGGTATTGCTCCAACGCGGCTTCGGCATTCTCGACCATCGAGCGGAACTTCCAGATGAGGATGTCCTTGCCGCCGTGACCAACGCGTTTTTGGGTGTAAAAGACCGGGCCGGGGCTGTCCAGTTTAATGGCAAGCGCAATCAGCGCCCACAGCGGCAGCAGGAAGGGCAGCGAGATGAAAATCAGGAACAGGTCCAGCAGCCGCTTAATCACCTGCTGGGCCGGATTGATTAACTGGTGGGTGACTTCCAGCCCCAGGTGTTCCACCAGATGCAGGGGCGTAAACCAGACCGACCCCATGCGGGCGTCATCGAACATGACGATAATGCGCTTGAAGTGGTGGGTTTGATCGAGCAGGACGTTTTTGACCGCCGCCAGGGGCGCGCGCTCAGGCACGAGAATGACAATTTCGATGTTGCTGAACAGGGCGCGGGTTTCATCACCGTCTTTCACGGGGTTGGATGGGGAGGAAAACAACCGGGCAAGCGAGTTTGTCCTGACGCATACCACCGGCCACAGGCCAATCAGCCGGTTGCGGCGCAGGTTTTGATAGATGTTTGCCACGCCGGCTGTTTCGCCAATCACAACCACCGGCAAGCCCCATATCCCCAACCGCACGGCCAGGCGGCGGAAGAGTTTGCGGGCGAGCGGCGTGCTCACCAGCAGGAGGAACCAGGCCAGCCCCAGCACAGCGCGCGACCACATATTGACATTGCGCAGGTAAAAGCTCAAGCCCATCAGGGCCAGCATCCCCAGGGTGGTGCCGATGGAGAGCCGCCGCAGTTCTTCAACCGGGCCAACGCCGATGCCTGGGTATAAGCCCATCATCAGGTAAATGATGACGAAAAAAATCGCAACCGGCAGGATGAGCGGCTGGTACATTTCAGGCACCAGTTCGGGGCGCACGAACTGCCAGGAAAAAATGGGCGCGCTCATCGAAGCCAGGAGGCAAACCAGGTCACTGACCAGCATGAAACTTGTCATGATGCGGCGGCGGTGATTCCAGACTGGCAGCGCGGCATGGTTGGAGAAAAATTCATCGTCCCGGTACAGAATGACGGGTTTCATCGCTTTTGGAACTCCTGCCAGGATGTTTCGACGATTTCATGGATTTCCCGCCGGAAGCGTTCGTTCGAGAAGCGCTCGGCGTTGGCGCGGCAGGCGAAAGGGTCGAACCTGCTGCGATTGCGCTCGAATTCTAGGAGGGCGGCCCGCAGGGAGTCCACCGTTTGTTCGTGGAAGAAGACCCCGGTCGGATTCTCCCGCTCCAGGCCGACCACCGTTTCATGGACGCCGCCCTGCCCAAAGGCGATGACCGGCGTCCCGCAGGCCTGGGCTTCGAGCGGGATGATGCCGAAATCTTCCCTGGCAGCAAAGATGAAGGCGCGCGCCCGCTGCATCATGTCGCGGAGAACATCATTCGACTGGAATCCGAGCCATTTTACATTGGGCAAATTCAGGGATTGGAGCTTGTGGGCTTCGGGCCCATCGCCAATCACCACCAGATTTCGGTCGGGCAGTCCGGCGAAAGCCTCCGCGATGAGGTCGATGCGCTTGTACGGAACCAATCGCGAGGCAGCCAGGTAGAAATCTTCCTTCTCGGCGCGCAAACCAAAGGCTTCGGTATTGACCGGCGGGTAGAGAATCTCCGCCTTGCGCCGGTAAATTTTCTCGATGCGGCGGCAGATGAATCCCGAATTGCCGTAAAGGACATCGGGGCGGTTGGCGGCGGTCGAATCCCAGATGCGGATGTAATGCAGGATGGAACGCGCCAGCAGGGATTTGAGACTTCGGATGCCGCTCACCGCCAGGTAATCATTTTGCATATCCCAGGCATAGCGCATGGGACTATGAATGTAGCCGATATGGAGTTGGTCTGGACTCGTGATGACGCCTTTGGAGACCGCATGGCAATTGGTGATGATAACATCATAGCCGCTCAGGTCGAGCTGCTCGATGGCGAGCGGCATGAACGGCAGGAAATTGCGGTAATTCCTTTTATTGAGGAAGGGGAAGGTTTGCAGGAAAGAGGTGTGGACTGGTTTGCTTTGCAGGAAGTCCCGGTCAGGCGCGGGCATGAAGTCCATCAGGGCAAACACGTCCGCATTGGGAAAGACCTGTAGTATCTGCTCAACCACCCGCTCTGCGCCGGCAAAAGTGATGAACCAGTCGTGGACAAGCGCGATTTTGGGAGTCATCAGGGAATTGGACAATCCACCGTGGAGTGGCCGGGGCTCCGGCCCGGAAAGATTGTATCATAAGTGCTGTAGCGCAAAATGCCATTTTGCGCTACAGGGCTACTTGAGCGCGCTGTCGAAAAACGCAATCGTGCGGTCCATGGCGGTGGTAAAAAACTTCGAGATGTTATGGTTATCGCCATCGTAAATGTATAACTCGGCGGTTTGCCCGGCGGCGCGGGCCTGTTCGGCGAGATGAATGGAAAAGTCGACCGGGACATCCGCGTCGGCTGTGCCATGATGTAGTTGCAGCGGCCCGGCCAGGTCGGCCAGGTACGAATTGGCCGAGACAGAATCCCAAAACTCCGGGTTTTGCTCCGGCGCGCCGTAAGTCTCCAGCCAGCCCGAGCGCCAGCCCACGCCACGCGAGCTGGGCGAGGGGGTAAACGAAGCGCTGCGCCGCCAGTTATAGAGCATTTCGGGATACGAGGCCACCACGCCCGCCCAAATGACGCCTGCTTTAATCTCGCGTGAGATGACCATCGCCCGCAGGGTGAGGTAGCCGCCCATCGAATGCCCCCACAGGCCAATTTTTTCGGGATTGACCTGCGGGTGTCCTTGCAGCGAGGAGACTGCATTCATCACATCGATTAAATAACCCGGATGTCCATACGCACCGGTGGGCTGACCCTCCGAGCGGTCATGGCCGCGATAGTCGATGCGGAAAACGACATACCCGGCCCGCGCCAGACGGTCGACATACGCGATGTAACGCTCGGTGGTGCGATAGACATCCGGCGGGATATAACCGTGATTGAAGACAATCGCCGGCCAGCCGCCTTCAGGCATTGCGCCGTTGGGAATCGTCAGCAGGGCATAGATTTTCAGCCCCTCGGAGAGATAGCAGGCATAGTAGCGGCGGTAATTTGCGCCGCGTTCCAGTTCACGCTCGATGACAATCTCACTGCCGGGATAAGACCCCGCCCGCAGGGCCGCGATGCTCATGGGATGCGGGATGGGCGTGGCCGTGGGGACCAGGGTTGGGAGGGCTGTAGGCGGATTGGGGGTGGAGGTGAGGGTGGGCGTCGGAGGCAGCGTAACGGCGATTGCGGTAGGCAGGACAGTTTCCGGTGTTGCCGGGGGGCAGCCTGGCAGGCTGACAGGAGAATGCCAAACAAAAAGGTAAGGTAAAGTTTCTTTGAACGTTTGCAATACGAGTAAGTTTTCATGATCAAACCTTTTTTTGTTACAGGCGCGCACCAATAATTTTCGGATAGTTTGTGTCGTGATTAGAGTATAACAAACATCCCATGCTCCTGGCATGGGATGTTTGGATTGGCGGAGAGAGTGGGATTCGAACCCACGGTGGACACGAGGCCCACAACGGTTTTCGAGACCGTCCCATTCAACCACTCTGGCATCTCTCCGGGTTGCTGCGCGGCACGGAATTATACAGCCTTTTGGCAGAAATGATAAGCGGAGATTCAATTGTAAAGCCTGCCGATTTTGCTCGAAAGTCGGGGGACTTTCGATTCCGTTTGCGCCTAACTTTGTTTCACGCCCAGCGATTTCAGGATTTCTGCCCCAAACTGCCCCACCCGCCAGGGGGAGTCGCTCATCACAGCAGAGAGAGTCTCCAGCGTGCGCGGGTTGTGTTCGGCAAGCGGCATCAGATAAACGCGCGGCAGGACGATATCCGATTCTACGCCCAGTTCCTCCGCTTTTTTCTTGCGCCAGTTTTTCAATTTGTTCAGGCGGTTCAGGATGGCCTTGGAAGGTTTTTCTATCTCGGTCGGCTTGACCAGCGGGGCGGTTTGCCCGTGCTGGATTGCTTCCAGCATGGCCCGCCCGAAGCGGTCGATTTGGCGTTCGCTCAGCCCCGCGGTCTTGAGCGCGTCGATGGAGTCCGGCTCAGTCTGGACTAGATTGAGCAAGGCGTGGTCGTTCAGGATTTTGAACAACGGACGCTTGAGCCGCTCGGCCAGTTTTTCGCGGCTGAGACACAGTTCGTTCAGGATGGTGCGCCCGCGCGGGGTCAGGTCCTGCTGGCCGTCGATGCGCTCCCAGCGCTCTTTGACCTGCCTGCTGCCGTTGGTGACGTAACAACTGCGTTGGAAGTCCTCGCGCGCCAGGTCGAGCCGTTCCCGTTCGCGCAGTTCGTTCTCCAAAACGTCGCGCAGCTCCAGCAGGTAATGGGTATCGAGCCGGGCGTAATCGACCAGACCGGGCGGCAAGGGCCGCGCGCCCCAGTCGGCTTTCTGGAAACGCTTGTCGATTTCCACCTGGAATTTTTCAGCCAGCAGGCTGCCCAATCCCTGTTGTTTGTACCCCAAAATCCGCGCGGCGAGCATCGTATCGAAAATATTCGTAAATGTGAAACTATAATCGCGCTGTAGGCCGAGCAGGTCGTACTCGGCGGCGTGGAACACTTTTTCGATGGCCGGGTTGCAGAAAATATCGGCCAGGGGCGTCAGGTCGTGCAGGGTGAGCGGGTCGAGCAGGTAATCGACGCCGGGGATGGAAAGTTGAATCAGGCAAACCTGTTCGCGGAAGGCGTACAGGGAGTTGGCTTCGGTGTCGATGGCAACGCGCGGCTGGCGCAGCAGGCTGGCGCACATCCGGCGCAACCCATCGGGAGTATCCACCCAAACAGGGGCGGGCAGGGATGAGTTCATGGCGACGATTATAACTGGGATGGACGGTTAGCGGGTCTTTTCCATGACCAGGGCGTCTTCGCCGTCGTTATAATAGCGTCCCCAGCGGTCGATGGCGAAATACCCGGCGTTTTTGTACATGCGGATGGCTTCCTCGTTGCTCGAACGCACGCTCAGGCGAATGCGGCGCGTGGGCAGTTGCCGCTCGCAGGCTTCCAGCAGCAACCGTCCATAACCCAGGCCGCGATAGGCCGGCAGGACGCCCAGGGTGGCAATCCACGAAAAGCCATCACCCGGACGCGGGTCGCCGGCGATGAAGGCAATCATCTGGCCCGCTTCGACGCCCTTGAGCCGCACCACGCCTGGGAAGGTCAGCACGGCGACCAGGTCGAGCAACGGCCAGGCATCCTGCGGGAAGCAGGTCGACTCCACATGCCGCAGCGCGTTCAAGTCGAAGAGGTTGGCGGGGTGGATATCCATAGCACAAGTTTCATATACCGTCCCGAAGGTTTTTTAAGGCAATTTGTGTCACCTTGAGCAACCTTCGGGGCGCTTTCACAAAGAATAAGAAAAGCCTCCCGGCTTCGGGAGGCTTCCATTTTACCTGATTCTCGCTTACTTGTTGCCCTTCGTGAAATTCTCCAACATGCTGGTGAATTCCATCGGGAAGATGTACTTGGTGGATGGTCCCATGCCCATTTCCTTGAGGGTCTCGAAGTATTGCAGGGTCATGGTCTTCTGGTCGACGGTTTGGGCAACCGAGTAGATTTTATCCAGCGCGGAGGCAAAGCCCTCGGCGCGCAGCAGTTGGGCTTCCTTTTCGCCCTGCGCCGACAGGATGGCGGCCTGCTTCTGGCCTTCGGCCTTGAGGATGGCGGCCTGCTTTTCGCCTTCGGCCACGTTGATGGCGGCCTCGCGCGTACCAGTCGACTCGGTCACCACGGCGCGGCGGATGCGCTCGGCGGACATCTGCTTGTTCATCGATTCCTGGATTTCGCGCGGCGGGATGATTTCACGGATTTCGACGTTGGTCACTTTGACGCCCCAGCGCTCGGTCACTTCATCCAGTTTCGTGCGCAGGGTGATGTTGATATGCTCGCGCTGCGAAAGCACATCGTCGAGCGGGATGCCGCCGATGACGGCGCGCAAGGTGGTGGTGGCCATGCCCTGGGCAGCCAGTTCGAAGTTGCCCACTTTCAACACAGATTCGGCCGGGTCGACGACTTTGTAGTACCAGATGAAATCGACCTGGATACCGGCGTTGTCCTTAGTGATGGCGGTCTGGTGCGGGATTTCGCGCACCTGTTCGCGCAAATCAACCCGGATGGCGCGGTCCAAAACCGGGATGAGCAGGATAAGGCCGGGGCCTTTGGGCCTGTCCAACACGCGGCCCAGCCGGAAGACAACCAGCCTCTGGTATTCTGGCACAATCCGAATGGCATTGGCCAGGAAGACCAACAACAGAACAACGACAAAGCCAATCAGGCAAAGTGCGGTGACTTCAAAGTTTCCCATATCTGTTTCTCCTTTTTTGAATTTAGGCTTCCGTTTCGACGATTAACACCAACCCCTCCTTGCCGACAATGCGCACCTTGCTGCCTGCCGGAATGGGGGTTGAACTTCTCGCAGACCATAACTCGCTGCTGACCTGTACCGAACCTTCGTCGTTGATATCCGTCCGCGCCTCGCCGATTTGGCCGACGAGATGGTGCGCGCCATGCGCGGGCGGTCTTGTCATCACCGCCAGCGTGCGTTCGACGAACAGCCACAGCAGGCCGCTCGCAGCCAGGGAAACGAATCCGGCCAGCAGGGGGTTGACGCCAATCAGGCCGCCATCTTGGCCGGAGAACAGCAGGATGGAGCCGCCCATCACCAGCAGGATGGTCGCAGCCAACAGCGCCGTGCGCCACTTTGGAACGCGGATTGCATACAAAAAAGGCACAACCGCCAGCGCCAGCGGCACCAACGCCCAGGCATTGACGCCCAGGTTGTACGCGCCATACCCGGCCAACACCAGTGCAAACAGCGCGCTGATTTCGAACAATCCCGTGCCGGGTGTTAACAAGGCCATCAGGACGAGTAACATGCCGACGACCAGCAAAACATAGGCTACATTTGCATCGAGCAGGAATTCCATAACAGGCCTCCACGCGCCAAAATTATTATACAACGGTTTGTATCGTCCAGTTGAATATACGATTAATTCGCGCTGAAGGTTTTCTAATTTGGCCCCGGTTTCTCAATCACCGCCAAAATCCGCGTCGCAAAGGCTGCCGAGATGTTGTCCAGCCAGCCATCGAGCGCGCGCATCTTGGGGTAGAACGAATCAGGATACAACTGCGGGCCGGAATAGCCCCCGCTGGCAACGTAGGAAAAGGCGGAGTAACGTTTGCGCGTCACAATCGTCCAATCCTTGAACAGCCTGGGCGTGATTCGGCTGAAAAAGACCCGCGTAGCGTTGCCCTGCGCGGCGTAATAATCCACCTGATGAGGGTCCCAACCGGCGGGCGCATACCACTCGATTTCCTGCCGCCAGTGGATTGACTCTTTGTGCAGCAGGCCATAGACCACCAGCCCCAGCAGGCTGATGAACGGGTCGAACACCAGCACCCGCCCGCCGGGCCGCAGCGCGCGCCGGAACTCCTTCAGCGCCGTGCCGGGATAGCGCAGGTGGTGGAAAACATCGAACAGAATCAGGTCGCTGACGGTTTCATCGCCAAAACTC
Source organism: Anaerolineales bacterium (assembly GCA_034432975.1). Lineage (GTDB taxonomy): Bacteria > Chloroflexota > Anaerolineae > Anaerolineales > Villigracilaceae > UBA5195. Next base: position 8,205 of record DAOUAZ010000160.1, read on the forward strand.
AGGGCGTAGGCGTTCTCAGTCTGGTCGAGCCAGGGGTTGGGGAACAGGTCGGTGCGCAGGGCATGGGGGATGACTTCCTTGATGTTGCCAATCCCCGACCCCAATTCCACCACCAGCGGCGAATCAAGCGAGGAAAGGTGCCTGGCGATTTCCTCGTGAAACCCATGGTAAATCGTCCGCAAAATTGGCTTGCGCTGCCAATATTTCTCGTTTTCGAGAATTTCGGTTTGGTGTTGACGGATGTCCATGATATGATTTTACTCTGAAGCAATTGGTAAATGGTAATTGGTGATTACCAGGTCGCCGATGACCAATCGCCAATAACCTATTCCCTGACCACTGGATAACGCCCTTCGACTTTACTCCGTTCCGCTCAGGGCCTGAATATTGGATACTGAACACCGATGACTGTAACCCGTCTCATCTTCTGGCGTATCACCCTGGCGCTCACCGGCCTGCTGGCCTTGCTGGCTGCCTGGCAAATGCTCGGTGCAGCACACAAACTCGGCATCGCCGTGCAAAACAGCAAAACCTGGCTGGCTTTGTTCGGCGGCCTGGGTCTGATTGGTTTCTCGGGCTTTGCCGGGGCCGTCTTGACCTTTTACGCCGTCTGGAAAAACTGGTTTGAACGCTTCGACCTGGCCGCGCGCATCCCAACTTCCCTGCGCCTGGCCGCCGCGCCCCTGTTGGCGTTCTGCTTGCTGGGCTATTCGCTGCTCCTGCTCCACCCCTACTACGGCAAACTGATTCGCGGCGAAGAAGCGGTACGTTTCCTCGTCTTCTGGCTGCTGGCACTATGGGGCGCATGGCTGCTGCGCGTTTTGCGCCCAAAAACAGATTGGGCAGCCGCCTTTGGCCTCGCCCTCCTGCTGCAGGCCGCCGTCCACCTCATCGCGGCCTACCTGCTGGGCATCACCGATTACCCCTTTGCCCTGGGATGGTCCGAAACAAGCCGCTTCTACTACCCCTCGCTTTTCCTTTCCGAAACAATCTACGGCGAACGCCTGGCCTGGCCCATCCTGCACCCAAGCCTGCACCTCGTCCTCGTCCCGCCCTACTGGTTCGATTCCCCATTGTGGGTTCACCGCGCCTGGCAAATTTTCATCCGCTTTCTTTTTATTGGATGTCTCGCTCCCGCGCTTTTATCGCGGCTGGGGGTAGATTCGCGCCCCATGCGTTTCGCCGCCGGGTTGTGGATTTTCCTGGCTGCATTCGGTTTACCGTTATACCTGCATCTTGCTCCCCCGGTCTTTCTCATCCTGTGGGGCTTTTCCGTTAAAGACTCGCGCCGAACCTGGATTTTCCTGCTCCTGGCCTCGGTTTGGGCCGGGCTAAGCCGCCTGAACTGGTATCCCGTGCCGGGTATGTTGGCGGCGGCGCTCTACCTGCTCGAAGTGCCATTTGAGCGAGACCCTAAAGGTTTTTGGAAACCTTTAGGGTCATACCTGCTCAAACCTGCATCCTGGTTCTTGATTGGCACGCTCACCGCCTTCCTCTCCATGCAAGCCTACATCGCCTTCTCTGGAATCGAAAAAACCGGAGATTTCTACACCAGCCTGACTTCCGACCTGCTGTGGTATCGCCTGTGGCCGAGCGCCACCTACTCGCTGGGCGTTTTGCCCGGTATCCTGCTCTACTCGCTGCCCATGTGGCTTGTGCTGGGGATGGCCCTGGCCCGGCGCGACATGCACCCGCTGCGGGTGAGTTTGCTCCTGCTGGGGTTGGCGGTTCTATTCGCCGGTGGAATCGTCGTCAGCATGAAAATTGGCGGCGGGGGCGATATTCACAATATGGACGCTTATGGGGTGGCGCTCATCATTGTTACGGCGTACCTGTTTTTTGGACGGTACGCCCCGGAGAGCGAAAAAAATCGTCAACGGGTACAGTTCCACTGGGCGGTGGCCGCCCTGCTCGTGATTCTTCCGGTCTGGTTTGCGCAGCGCGCTTCGATTGGCGTGGTCACATACAACAAGGCGGAGAGTCAGGCCGTTTTAACGGAACTCCAGCGGCAGGTCGATTCGGTCCACGCTCAAGGCGGAGAAATCCTGTTCATCACCCAGCGCCATCTCATCGCCATGAACATGCTCCAGTCCGTCCCATTAATCCCCGAATATGAACGCGAGGAACTGATGGAGATGGCAATGGCGAACAACGAGGCTTACCTCGACCAGTTCAAGGCCGAACTGCGAGCGCAGCGCTTTGCGATGATTGTGGTCGACCCGCTGACGACGACCATGCTGGGCAGCGATTACGCGATGGGCGAGGAGAACAATGCCTGGGTGCGTTTTGCGGCCCGCCCCATCTTGTGCAATTACCGCGCCGAACAGACTTTCGCGTCTGACCGGATTGTGATTTACGTTCCGCAGGAAGCGCCCGCCTGCCCGTAGACTTGTTTTGAAAAGCAAAAAACGGTAAGATAAGAACATGCCTGCTCTTTATCAACCAGACCCGGCTTTGTGGATTGATTACAGAGTAAGGAGAGATTAATGCCAGCCTGCCCGCGTGAAACATTTGTGAATCGCCTGGTCAAATACACTTTGGAACTGGATGGGGAACTCATTGTGATTGAAAATGTACCGGCTCGCGTTTGTATTGAGACTGGCGAACAGCTATTTGCGCCCGAAATCGTTGAAAAATTGTAACTGCCTACCCTCACCCTAACCCTCTCCCAAAGGGAGATGGAAACGGACATCCGAAACGGATTTTCTTGCCGAAAGCGACAAAATCATCTCTGTTTTCTCCCCTCTCCCACTGGGAGAGGGGGCCGGGGGTGAGGGCGGGTAGGCAGTTACGAAAAATTGCAAAACTTCAGGGGGCGTGAAATGGGCAGATAAATTTTCCGGTCAAGTAAAATTCAAGTCCTGAATACTGGTGTATAATTCAGGACTTGAATTTTGACTATGGAAAATACCAACGACTCCACCCACGAGCTTTCGCTCCTTGAAAAAATCGAGAAGGACCCCGATGTGACCCAGGCCGACCTGGCAACCCAGCTTGGCGTGGCGGTCGGGACGGTCAACTGGCACTTGAAGCGGCTCATCTCCAAAGGCTATATTAAGGTGATGCGCGCCGAGCGGCGTAAACTGCGCTACATCATCACGCCCGAAGGGCTGGCAAAGCGCGCCATGCTGGCGGTCGATTACATCGAACAGCAATTCCTGCTCTACCGCCGCATTCGCGGCAAGGTGACAGAGATATTGAACGGCCTGAAGGCGCAAGGCATTCACCAGGTGCGCATCAACAACCAGGGCGATGTGGCCGATATTTGCCGCCTGACCTGCCTGGAGCAGGATGTAGAAGTGGTCGAAGACGCCCGCGCGCCGGTTTTGGCAGTCGAACATTTGAGCGTACACTTGCGCATGGAGGAGCAATGAGGGAGAGGCACATTGTCGTTACTGGCGGGGCAGGCTATATCGGCTCGCTGCTGACGGCGCTTCTGCTGCGGCAGGGACATCGCGTGACGGTCATCGATAACCTGCTGTTTGGCGGCGAATCGCTCCTGGCATTTTTCTCTGACCCCAATTTTTACTTTTCCAAAGCCGGCGTAACCGAACAGCGCAGTTTGCGCGATTCCCTGCCTCGTAACGCCCCCAGGCCAGATACTGTCATCCACCTGGCAGGGATTGTCGGCTTCCCGGCCTGCCAGGCCATTGGCAGGCCGGCCACCTGGCATTACAACGTCGAAGCGACCCAAAACATGTATGAGCAGGCTGCCGGCCTGGGCATAGAACGCTTCCTGTACGCTTCCACCTACAGCGTGTACGCGCCCTCGCTGGATGGCAGCCCGGTGAACGAGGCTTCACCCCTCAAGCCCGAATCGCTCTATGCAGAGTCGAAAATTGCTGCCGAAGAATACCTGCTTGCCCAGGACGGGCCCGCTGCGACGATTTTCCGCCTGGCGACGGTTTATGGCGTTGCGCCGCGCACGCGCTTCGACCTGGTGGTCAATCAGTTCGTGTTGGATGCCTTCACCCGCCGCGAGTTGTTGATTTACCAGCGCGGTTACTCACGCTCTTTCATTCACGTTTTGGATGTGGCGCGCGGCCTGGCATTGGGGCTGGATGCGCCGGAGGAGAAAGCGCGCGGTCAGGTTTACAATCTGGGCAGCGACGACGGCAACTACACCAAAGACCAGATTGTGGCGCTCATCATCAAACGCCTGCCCGAAATTATCGTGGAATATAAGGATTTGACATTTGGCGGCGATAAACGCGACATTACGGTTTCCTTTGATAAAATTCGCCGCGAATTGGGCTTCAAGGCCACGCTCACGGTGGATGACGGCGTGCGCGAACTGGTCAGCGCGCTGAAAACCGGCTTAATCCGCAACCCGTATGACGAGCGTTACCGGAATGCGCATTTCATTGTGCAGTGATTCGCAACTCGTAATTCGTCACCAAAGGAGAACTTATGGCAGAGAATTTTTGGCAGGGCAAGCGCGTGATTGTCACCGGCGGGGCCGGGTTCCTCGGCTCGTTCGTGACAGAGAAACTCGCGGCGCGCGGCGCAGGCGAAATCCTGATTCCGCGTATCGACAACTATAACCTGACCGAGCGCGATGACATCCGGCGGCTGTATGCGGATGCGTTGCAGCCAGCCGATAAAGTCCCGGCATATCTCAAGGCCGCCTCTTTCCAACCGGTCAACGGGACAACCATCCAGCCGGAAAACCTCGTCATTATCCACCTGGCCGCCAACGTCGGCGGAATCGGCGCCAACCGCGAACACCCGGCGGAATTTTTCTACGACAACCTGATGATGGGCGTCCAACTGATGCACGAAGCCTGGAAAGTTGGCGTGGGCAAGTTCACCGCCATTGGGACGGTCTGCGCTTATCCCAAGTTTACGCCCGTCCCCTTCAAGGAAGATGACCTGTGGATTGGCTACCCGGAAGAGACCAACGCGCCCTACGGCCTGGCCAAGAAGATGATGCTGGTCCAGTCGGAATCCTACCGCCAGCAATACGGTTTCAACTCGATTTTCGTCCTGCCGGTCAACCTGTACGGCCCGCGCGACAACTTCAACCTGCAATCCTCGCACGTCATCCCGGCCCTGATTCGCAAGGCCATCGAGGCCCAGGAACGCGGCGATAAAGAACTCGTCGCCTGGGGCGACGGCTCGCCAACCCGCGAATTCCTGTATGTGGAGGATGCCGCCGATGGCATCCTGGCGGCTACCGAAAAATATAATTCGTCCGACCCGGTCAACCTCGGCTCCGGCTACGAAATCTCCATCAAAGACCTGACGGAACTGGTCATCCGCCTGACGGGATTCGAAGGCAAACTGGTCTGGGATACCGAAAAGCCCAACGGCCAGCCGCGCCGCGGCCTCGACACCTCCCGCGCCTGGGAACGCTTCGGCTGGCGGGCGCAGATGCCTTTCAAAGAAGGCATGAAGCGCACGATTGAGTGGTTC
>DAOUAZ010000161.1:0-10650 GCA_034432975.1 Anaerolineales bacterium
TCCCGACACTTGCGCCTGCGCGACAAGTGCAGGTGAGGTTTGCTTGAAAAACCTGGTTGAGCCGTTCAAACCGCTCGGCTGAGCGCTCGCGGCGAAGCCTTCGGGACGGTGCTTCTCTCCCCAAAATATTGAGAAGATACCGTTCGGGTGATGGTAAGCAGTTAAGTTTTATGTCCCCCAATCCCTCAAATACAAGAAATCATACCCCACCGTGCGGGTGGTGATTTTGGCGACGGGCGGCATAACCCGTTTGAAGTGGTTGCAGCGCACCCGGCGGATGACCGTATCGACGAACTCGCGCTTGAATCCTGCTTCGACGCATTCTTCCGGGCTGTAGCGATGGTCCACCAGCAGGTAAAGCAGTTTGTCGGCTTCTTCATAGGTAAAGCCGAGTTCCTGCTCGTCGGTTTGGCCGGCCCACAGGTCGGCGGAGGGGGCCTTGCCGATGATGGGCTGCGGCACGCCGACTTCGCGCGAGAGTTGGCGTACCTGGGCCTTGTACAGGTCGCCAATTGGGTTGAGGGCGTGGGCCGAGTCGCCGTACAAGGTTGAGTAGCCGAGCAGGATTTCAGTCTTGTTGCCGGTGCCAATCACCAATCCTTTAAAAGCCTCGGATTGGTCGTAGAGCGTTATCATGCGGCAGCGCGCCATGATGTTGCCCTTGCGCATGGCAGACATTTCGGGGAATTTGGAAATCAGCCCGTCGGCCATTTCAGTGATGGGAATATCGAGATACGGCACGCCCAAATCCTGGATGACCAGCATGGCATGGTCGAGCGAATCCTGCGAGGAGGTCCTGTACGGCATCCGCGCGCAGAGCAGGTTCTCGGGGCCGAGCGCTTCAGCGGCGAGATAGGCCACCAGGGCTGAGTCGATTCCGCCTGAAAGTCCCAACACAGCGCGCGAGAGGCCGGTGCGGGTGATTTCGGTGTGGATGAAGCGCGTCAGCAGGCCCCGGACGAGGGAGGGGTTGATGGAAAGGTCGATGTTCATTTTTTGTAGGGGAGGATTTCCATGCGCACTTTGTCGCCCAGAGTTTCCATTTCAGGGTCTTTGTGGACAAGGATGGCATTTCTCTGGATTGCATACGCCGCAATGAGCGCGTCGGCAAATGAAATTCGATTGTGCGACTTTAGACGCGCAGCCGTAAACATCAGTTTTTCATTTGAGTCCCATAAAATTGTTGCTTTGGTGTTTTTTATGAGCGCATATCGCTTTTCTGCGTCTCTGGACCCTTTTTCGCGCGTTGTAATGTAGAGCAGTTCGGTGAGAGCAACCCAGGGAATGAATACTGATTGGGTTCGTAAAATCTGCTTGACCTGTTCATCGCCTGCTTCTTTTTCAATAACGGTCAAAATAGCGGACGAGTCCAGCACATAACTCTCACTCACGTTCTCTGTCCTTTCTGCGTTCCTCAAGCAGTTTTTGCAGCAGGTTTTCGCCTTTTCCTATGCCATGTAAAGCCTCGACAGGGTCGTCTGGAATGGGAATGATGCTAATGGTTTGCCCGTTGTTGATCCATGCGAGACGAGAACCTTTTTTTAAGTTAAATTGTTTCCGGATTTCTGTGGGCACCGAAATTTGCCCGCGTTCAGACATAATCGTTGTTTCCATTGGCCTGGTCTCCTTACCATACCATCATTTTATAAGTAAAAAATAAAAAACACAAGTAAAGTTTTATTTTTGCATGATATTTTGCAATTCTTTCAGCACCATCTCCGGCCGTTCATCCCGCAGCAGCGGCAGTCTCGCGCGGGTGCGGCGGAGTTGGGCCAGGTCGATTTCGCGCAGGGTCAGGGCTTCGTCGTTGTAGGGCGATTGGGCAATCATGCGTCCATCCGGGTCGAAGACGGTCGAGCCGCCGAAGAAGTTCAGGCCATCCTCGAACCCGACCCGGTTGGCGTGGGCGAAGAAGGACGTGAACAGGCCGGAGTAAGCGCGGTTGACATCCTGCACCCACTGGGCCGAGCCGAGAATTTCGTCGGTGACGCCGCGCCCGGGCGAGGCGGAGGTCATCAGGAACAGGTCGGCCCCATCCAGCCAGAGGGTGTACGGCGAGGAAACGTGCCAGAAGTCCTCGCAGATGAGCATCCCGGCCCGGCCAAAGCGCGTGTCGAAGGCGCGGAAGCAGTTCCCGGCGGCGAAGTAGCGCTTTTCGTCGAAAATACCATAGGCCGGCAGGTACACTTTTCGGTGGACGTGAATCACCTGTCCCCCAGAGAGATAGGCCGCCGAAATGTAATAGCGGTAGCGGCGGTCTTCTTCTACAAACCCGACCACCATGTCCAGGTTTTCGGAAGCCTGCAACAGGCGGCCGAAGAGCGGGTCAGCGGCGGTGGGGCGGCGGGCAACCGTTGTGGCGATGTCCTGCAACACGTAGCCGGTCAGCGAAAGTTCAGGGAAAACCAGCAAACCCGCGCCGGATTGGGCGGCTTCTTTGGCGAGGGCGAGGTGCTTTTCCAGGTTGGCGTCCACATCGCCGAGTTTGGTATTGATTTGGGCCAGGGCCAGGGTGAATTTCATGGCAGCGCTCGAAAAATGAGGGAAATACGCTTTTAATCTTACCATAAGCGCGCTTTGCAAAATCGGTATTTCGTCCCGTCGTTTTTTGCGCTTTCGTCAAACCGGCATAGAGCGGCAGAAGCCAATTACGGCAATTTTTACGTATAATGGATTTTTGCGAGTAAATAATGCCGATTTTACAAAGAAAAAGAAAAAAACTTGACGAAAATTCATATCTTGCAAGGATTGACACAGGGGGATTCTGCGGGATAATGCGCATCCGTTATTTCGATTGAAACACGGAGTCAGAGTGAATACATCCCTAAAGCTTGGCGAACATTACATCGTGGACCTCTCGAACTGTGACCGCGGCCTGCTCCTGGACAGCGAACGCGCCTACCGGGCTTTTTCCCGCGCGATTCACGAAAGCGGCCTGACGGTGGTGGACGAGGGCTTCTACAAGTTCAGCCCGCACGGTTTTACCTGCTTCCTGCTGCTGGCCGAATCGCACGCCAGCCTGCACGCCTGGCCGGAACACGGTTACTGTGCTATCGACCTGTTTACCTGCGCCATTGACCGCGACCTCCTGCCGCTCATCCAGCAAATTCGGGATGCGTTCGGGGCGACCCACTTCAGTTTCCGTAAACTGGACCGCGACGCAGAACTGATTGGGCGCATGTCACTGACCTTTGCTTCACCCCAACTGGCGGAGGCGGCATGAGCATTTGGTTTACCGAGGAACTTCACCCCTACTATCGCAAATCGCTGCGCGTCAGGCGCGTCCTGGCCGACGAGCAGACCGAATACCAGCATTTACAAGTGGTCGAAACCGAGTTTTTCGGCAACGCGCTGATTCTGGACGGCATCATCCAACTGACCGAGCAGGACAACATGGGTTATCACGAGATGATTGTGCATGTGCCCATGCTGGCAGTCGGCGCGCCCAAACGTGTCCTGATTGTCGGCGGCGGCGACGGCGGCTCACTGCGCCAGGCGCTGCGCTACCCCTCGGTGGAACAGGTCGTGGTCTGCGAACTCGACCGGCGCGTGGTGGAACTCAGCCGCCAGTATTTCCCCAAGTTCGGCGACCCCTGGGCCGACCCGCGCGCCACCCTGTTGGTGAGGGATGCCTTCGGCTACCTGGAGGAAAATCCTGGCACATTCGATGTCATCATCTCGGATACCACCGACCCCATCGGGATGGCCGAGCGCCTGTTTTCGGATGAATTCTACCGGCTGATGGCGCGCGCCCTGGCTCCCGGCGGCGCGGCGGCCACCCAATGCGAACAACCCTACTTCGACACGGCCCTCATCAAAAGTATTTACCAGTCAGCCCGCGCGCTCACCAAAAACCCGGCCTATTATTACGCCCAGATTCCCACCTACCCCGGCGGCGGCATCGGCTTCATGTACGTCTCTGATACACCCTGGGAAACCGGTCTCAAGACCCCCTACCCGCCCGGCGAGAACGAATATCTCAACCCCGATGTGCATCGCGCCGCCTTTGCCCTGCCGGAGTTCTTCCGCAGGGATTTGTACCGTTAGAAGAAAAAGACCCGCCAGGCACGCGGGTCTTTTTCTTGCGCTGGAAACTGCTCACTGATGACTGCTCACTGATGACTGCTCACTGTCTTTTGGCGCTTCCCTCACCACATACAGCGGGCGGCCTTTGACTTCATCGTAAATCCGGCCAATGTACTCGCCCAGGATGCCGAGCGAAATCAATTGCACGCCGCCTAGGAATAAGACCGAAATCAGGGTGGTAGTCTGTCCCTCGAAGAAGTGCGACCCGGCCAGGCGCAAGATGGCGACAACCGGAATAGCCAGGATGGCGATTCCGGCTGAAACGAAACCAAAATAGGTGGCAACTTGCAACGGGAAATAGGAAAAGCCGGTGATGGCGTTGAGCGCCAGCTTGAACATCTTCTTCAAGGGGTATTTTGTCACCCCAGCATGGCGCGCCGCGCGTTTGTATTCTACGCCAATCTGTTTGAACCCAATCCACGATGACATGCCGCGCAGGAAGCGATGCCGCTCGCGCATCGAATTCATCACATCGACCACTTTGCGGTCAATCAGGCGGAAATCGCCCGTATCGAGCGGGATTTTGACATCGGTGATGCGGTAAATCAGCCGGTAGAATATCGAAGCGGTAAACAGTTTGAACCAGGTTTCGCCTTCGCGTTCGGCGCGCACGGCATAGACCACCTCGTAGCCTTCTTTCCACTTTTTCGCCAGTTCCAGGATGGTTTCGGGCGGGTCCTGCAAATCGGCGTCGATGACAACCATCGCCTGGCCGCGCGCATAATCCAGCCCGGCAGTGACGGCAATCTGGTGGCCGAAGTTGCGCGCAAAAATGACCGGGCGCACCCGGTTGTCTCGCTCCGCCAGTTCGCGGATTCGGCCGGTGGAGCCATCCGTGCAGCCGTCATCAATCAGAATCAACTCCCAGGGTTCCCCGGTCGAATCCATCACTTCGCTAATACGGCGATAGAGTTCGGGGATATTCTCGAACTCGTTGAAAATTGGGGCGATGATTGAGTATGTAATCGACATGGGTCAGTTCCTGTTAATTTTTTTGATGCGGCGCAGCGGGTCAGCATCACGCCGGGATGTGTCATGAACAATGAACCGGGAAACGTCTTCATCAAGGGACTGGTTCAATATCCGCCGAAGCAGGTACTTGACAACGATGATTGCCGAGGCCAGCACCGGCACGACCAGCAGCGCGCCTAAAATCCCATTCAGGATGGTGGCGGCCAGTATTACGACGAAAATCAAGCCCTCGTTCATGTGAATCATGCGGCCCATAATGAACGGCCTGAGCCACATATTCTTAAGGTTAATCAAGACAAAATACACGAGGAAGACAATCACCGTTACCCAAACATTCGAGAGTGGGATCCAGTTCGAGCCTTCCAGCAATGCCACGCCCATCGCCAGCGCCACTGCCAGGATGGGTCCCAGGTCAGGAACGAGCGTGAACAGGCCGGCGATGACTCCCAGCACAAACGCCCCTGGGATGCCGAGGATGTACCAGGCAATCGTAAAAACCACGCCCACGATGAACATCAACAAGAGTTGACCGCGCAGGTAAGCCATCCACGCATCGCGCCCGTCCATAGAGCGATTCCAGTTCGGCGCGATAAGGGGCAGGCGCCAGTCCAGGCAGCCATTCGCGCATTCCCTGCCATTGGGAAAGGAACAGGTAGACCAGGACGATGATGACCAGGAACCAGATGGTTCCGCGCGAGGTCGATTCGAGCAGCAGGAAGGCGTCTTCTGGCACGGGCGCTATCGCCATCGACCATAGCCGCCCCAGTCCATCAGCCAGCTGGGTCAGGTCGAATTCCAATCCAACGAGTACGACCGGTTTGGAAAGCGATTCCTGGAGTTGCGCGAGCAGGGACATCAAATCCTGCGCAACGCCGGTCAATTCATTGAAAAAGATGGGGGTAATCGTCGCCGGGACGGCAATCAGCAATGCCAGGGCGGTGAAATACACCAACTTGACTGCGGCGCCGCGTGAAAGGCGCGAATGGCGTGTCGAGACTGCCACAGCCGGATTGACCAGGTAGGCAACAAACGCCGCAATAATGACCGGCTCAAGGGCCTCGCGGGCGTAGTATAAGAAGGCTGCCAGGGCCAGGAATAGCAGCGTCCCCGCCAGGTAGCGAAACGGCAAACTCCAGCCTGGCTTCATAGCGATTTTTTGACGGCCTCCAGAGTAGGCTCAATGATTGGAGCAGATGTGACGGACTGCATGGCCGCCCGGATATCTTTCAGCCCGCTGCCGGTATTCAGCACCAAAACGGGCGCATCCGCTTCCAGCCACCCGCTGGCCTTTGCCGCCGTTAAACCGGCCAGGGCTGTGGCCCCGGCGGGTTCCGCAAAGACCCCGTACCGTCCCAGGGTGGCAATCGCCTTGAGAATCTCGGCGTCTGGAACGGTGATATACGTCCCGTTGGTTTCCCTGGCGGCCCGCACCGCCCGCACCCCGTCGCGCGGCAGGTCAACCGAGATGGAATCGGCCAGGGTGGCGGCGCTGACCGGGACGATGGTCTCCGTGCCAGCGTGAAAGGCGTTGGCGATGGCTGCCGAGCCTTCGGCCTGCGCGCCCACAATGCGCGGGATATATTCGAGCCAGCCCAGGGCGTGCAAATCTTTGAAGCCTTTGTGGATGCCGGAGATGATATTCCCATCGCCCACGGAGACGAAAATGGTCAGGCGGGGCTGGTGGAGCGGCACGGTGGCCTCGATGTGCTTTTTGCCAAACCCCAGGTCGGTTTGTTTATGCAATCCCTCCCAAATTTCATAAGCGGCGGTCTTTTTCCCTTCGACGGTGAAGGGGTTGTAGCCGGTGTTGCGGCAGTACCAGCCAAATTCGTTGGCGGCTTCGACGGATAAGTCGAAGGCGTCATCATACGTCCCGTCTACAAGCAAGACTTTCGCGCCAAAGACCAGCAATTGGGCCACTTTGGCGGGCGGGGCGGTTTTGGGCGCGAAAATAATCGCTTTTTGGCCGACTGCCGCCGCCATGCCTGCCAGGGCTGCCCCGGCGTTGCCGGTGGAGGCTGTGACCACCGCCTCCGCCTGCGTTTCAATGGCGCGCGCTACGACAATCGCGCTGGCCCGGTCTTTGAACGAAGCCGTCGGGTTGCGGCTTTCGTCTTTGAGCCAGAGTTGTTTCAGGCCGAGTTCCGCGGCCAACCGGGGCAGGGAAAGGATGGGGGTCCCGCCAGCCAGGTTCAGCGGGGTGTTTTCCCCGCCCGGCGGGAAGGCGACCGGCAGGAGCGGCAGGTATCGCCACAGCGAGGCGTCATCCCGGCACAGGAAGTCATCCGGCTGGTATTTTTTCTTGATGGAGTCATAATCGAGCGCGACATCCAGGTTGCCGCCGCAGGCACAGGTATATGTGACCTGGCCGGGCAGGTATTCTTGTTTGCACAGGGAGCAACGATAACCGAGGAAATTGTTCATAAGGGTTTCCTTCTCGCTGATATTATACTCTGCCCACCCGGTCATCCCGATAACGGTTGAACGGCGGGAAGATGCGAAAAATGCTCCACAGGAGCGTGGGGCATTTCATTGTCTTTTCTTTCCGGTCAATTATGTCTTTTTGTCGTCGGATTCTGTCGGTGTGGTTTCTGCGGCTGGCTGTTGCTCATCGACATCCACGATGGTTTTGGCCTTCTTCTTGCCGTCGCCCAGTTCGATGCCGAACAGTTTCAGGATGGGGACGATGGGCAAGTCGCCGACGACGCGGAAGTTGGCGTCCTGGCGCAGTTGGTCGAGGCTGGTGGTCAGGTCTTCTTTGCCGGAAATGACCGGGGTGAGACGCTCGACCAGGTCGGCGACCTTCAGGCTGGAGAAGACGCGCGGGTTGACCTCAGACATGACCTGCTGGATGTAGGGCCGGAAGCCGTCGATGTTGCCGCGCACCCAGTCGATGGTGGTGTTCTCGGCTTCGTCAACCTGGGCGCTGCGGACCCCGGTGGCGTTGATGATGCGCCCGATGAGCGGCACTTCCTCGCCCAACAGGTTGATGCTCTGCGAGAAACTCATCAGGTCGGTGATGATTTTGCCGGTCTGCCCGCCGGTTCCGTAGATGTGAACCTTGACTCCCGGCGCCATTGCCATGAAGGCTTCCTTGTAGGCTTCCACTTGCAGGGTGGCGAGCCGTTCGCGGTGGGCGTGTTCGAGTTTCATCTTTTCCAGTTCGACCAGCACCGGGGCTTTCTCGTACAGGTCGACCAGTTTTTGCTGGGCGGTGATTTCAACGTCTTTCAACCGTTGGATGCGCTCGGCCTCGACTTCCGCCTGGGCGCGGGCAACTTCGGCCTGGGCCAACCCGTCGGCGCGGTTGACGACGACTTGTTTTTCGGCAACCTGCACGCGGGCCGCTTCCACTTCCGCTTCGGCCAGACCCTGGGCTGCCGATTCAGCGCGGGTGGCCTCGGCGCGAATTTTGGCGGCGCGGGCGCGCTTTTCGGTGGCGGTTGATTCGGCGTCGGCCTTGATGAGTTCGGCCTTGGTTTGGGCTTCGGTGCGCATTTGCAAAGCGCGGGCCTCAGCCTCGGCTTCGACTTTCAATGATTCGCCCAATTTGTTGGCATCAACCAGCGCAATTTCCTTGTCGCGCTCGGCGGCGGCCAGTTTTTCAGCGCGCAATCGCTCGGCTTCGGCCTGGGTGCGCTCGGCGGCGCGCTCAATCTGACGGATTTGTTCCATCGCCAGGCGTTCAGCCTCGGCTTTGGTTTCGGCCAGTTTGATGGCCGCAGTTTTTTGCTGTTCGAGGGCGCGCAGTTCCGCGTCGCGCTCTTTTTGCAGGCGGGCCAGGGTGGCGGCTTTTTCTGCTTCGGCCTGACCGAGGGTTTGACCAAGTTGTACTTTGGCCAGGTCAGTCTCGTGCGCGGCGGTCGCGGCGGATTTTGCCAATTCGAGTTGTTTGACTTCCAGTTCGTGGCGGCGAATCGCCAGGGCTTCCTGCTGTGACAAGGTGGCGGTTTCGACTTCGCGTTCAGCATCGAGCCGCTCGGAAGCCAGTTTCTTCTCTGTCGCGGCGCGGATTTCGGCTTCGGTGCGCTCGCGTCCCTGGTCGTCTTGCAGTTCCTGCACCTGCTCTTTGTTGGTGGCGATGCTGGTTTCTTTGGAGATGCGCGATTCAGCCTGTTCGACGAGTTTGTGGTAGGCCATGCCTTCCAGTTGGGTAACGGTCAGCAGCGCCAGGTCATAGCCCAGTTCCGAGAGAATGTTATTTACTTTCGGGAAGGCGATTTCGGCCAGTTTTTGGCGGTTGGCGATGATGTCGTTCAGCCCCATCGATGCGGCGGCGGCAATCAGTTCCGCTGTGCCGACCTCGGTGATGGTGTTGATCAGGCCGCCCGTATCCAGGCCGACGCGCTGGGCGGCGATATCGGCTTTTTCGGGGTTGAGTTTGGCGACGGCGTGCGCCCACAACCGAAAACTGACTTTGCTGTTATCGAGCGCTTCCACGCCCTCATCATTGTTGCCGCGAATTGGGACGGTGAAACTGATGGTCTTGAGCTTGATGACCTGGGTGAGCGGGTTCAACCAGTAACGGGAAGGGCGCGCCGCGCTTTGCCCGAACACCCGGCGGTCGTTGGACATGGCCGCGATATGCAGGCCGTCCCCGACCACGACATGGATTTCATCGGGCGGGACGATGATGCGGCGGCCAAAGCCGAACACGTTGCGGGTTCGGTCAGCCTGGGTGCGCAGCGCCGACATGCTGGTATTGAACTCTTCCATCTGCTGTTCGGACCTGCGCCGAGGGGTCTGGGTTTGTTCCGCTTGCGAAGCGTCGTTCTTTTGCGTGTCGTCCATCCTTGCTCCTTTTGGAAAATGTCACCGTAAGAATACAACCATTACGGGCCGGTGATAGGGCGGTTGTTTATACAGGTATTCGTAAATTATGGAGAAAAGTTTCGGATTATGGCTTCTCGATGTATTGTACCCCAGGAAAATCCTTGAAATGGGCATCCTGCGTCCAAAGCGTGGCCTGGAAATGACGCGCGCTGGCAAGTATCATGCTATTGGCCATCGGGATCTTGTGCTGGATGGAAATTTCCGCGGCTTCGAGGGCTATCGACGCATTCAGGTCGAGAATTTTTCCATCTGACATGATGCTGACGGCATCCCGAGCGGCTTCCCGGCTGGAAATTTGCGATAACCGTTTGTAGACTTCGTAGAGAATAATTGTCGGCACAAGCAGGTTTTCGGGATCCTGGGCCGCTGTTTCAAAGAAATGAGCATTGGGCAGGTCGCCGAGATATTCCAGCCAACCGGACGAATCGAGGATGTTCATACGCGCTCCGCTTCGTCTCGCTCGATGTTTGAATCAATTCCTTTCAAATAGCCGCGCGCATTTTTGACGTGCGGCACAATGACCATGTGAATATCATCGTCATAGCAGATAAATTTAACCCGCTGGCCTGGCTTAATGTTGAACCTCTCCCGGATTTCGCGGGGAATGACTACCTGGTATTTTGTGGATACGGTTGTTGTCTCAATCATCTTTTCTCCAATCGATAGGTAAAACGTAATACGATTTCTGTCATTGCAGCATAAATCGGATAATTTTCCATATAAAATCAGCAATTCTCAATATGCGCCATGTAGCGTCGC
>DAOUAZ010000162.1:0-9269 GCA_034432975.1 Anaerolineales bacterium
TTCCTTGCGCTGGGCGCGGCGCGCGGCAATCAGGTCTTCCAGGTCATCATCAGCCTCGCGCGGCGGGATGGGGCCGGATGCAGCGGCCTGGGGCTTCTTCGCAGAAGCGTCGGCGCGGCGGACGGCGATGGCGGCCTCCACCCGGCTTTCAGCGTCGGCAATGGATGTTTTCTGCGGCTGGAGTTCATCGATGCGGCGCAGCACATCGGCGGCGTGCGTGAGCAGCGCGGCGCGCATGTTGGGATAATCTTCCGCCGGGATTTTGCCCAGGACGTGGTCGAAATCGAGTTCCTGCAAGGCGGTAATCAGGCTGTCGCGCTCGGCCAGAAGGTGTGAGATTTCGTGTTCTTCCGCCGAAATCGCATACGCGCGGCGGCTTTCGATAAAGGGGCGGCTGACGAACAGGCCAACCAGCACCAGCACTGCCAGGATGAGGAAAATTGCGCCAGTTTCCATGAAGCCTCTATTTGTTCAACAATGGGGTGATGATGGCGTGAATTTGCGCCTCGGAGGTAAAAGGCCCAACCTGCACATAGGCCAGTTTTCCTTCGCGGTCGATAAAATACGTTTCAGGCACGCCCTTGATGCGGAAAAATTGCGAAATGCGCGTCCCCAGGTCGGGGCCGTTGGGGTAAGTGATGTCGAACTTTGTCAGGTAGCCGCGCGCTTCGGGTTCGGTATCGACATAATCGATTCCCAGGAACATCACCTCGCCGCTGTCGCGGTACGAGCGCCAGGCGGCTTCCAGTTCGGCGGCTTCCTGCTCGCAGGGTTTGCACCACGAAGCCCAAAAGTTGACCACCACCACCTTGCCGCGAAAGTCGGAGAATTTGACTTCGCCCCGGCCTTCGTACTCGTAACCGCTGAACAGCGTCAGCGCGAAATCAGGAACGGTCTCTCCCGGCTGGATGCTTCCCTGCTGGGCGCGGCGCAAACCAAGCGCCACCACCGCCAACAGCCCAATCAACCCTATCCACACAATCACCTGCGCCCAAACCGGCACGCCCCCCCGGCGCGGCGCAACATTCGTCTCAGACATAGATTTCTCCTCATCCAGGAACTGTCCCGAAGGCTTTTTTTCTGTAGATGCCAAAAAACCTTCGGGACGTTCCGGCTTAATCCCGTTTTTTGAGTTCTTCCTCAATCCGGCGCAGGTACTCATCATCCCGACTCGCCGGGGGCTGACTTGCCGCTTCGATGGAGACTATCTCTGCCGCAGCGGTTGCGCGCATCGACTGGTACGCGCGGAGCAGGATATAAAGGCCTGCCAGCAGCAACACAACCGGCACGATGTAAATCAGCCAGTACCAGCCCTGGCGCGGAGGCTCTGAAAGCACCCGCGCGCCGTACTGGTCGACGAAATACTGCTTAATCTGGGCTTCCGTCCAGCCTTCGGACAGTTTCAGGCGAATCAGGTCGCGCCATTGCTTACAGGCCTCGGTCGGACAGACATCGAGCGGCGTATTCTCGCACACCGGGCAGAACAACTCTTTGGCGATGGCATTGACCTCGTCATCCGTCGGCGGGTTGGCATCCTGGGCGGCAGCGCTGCCCACCCAGGCCAGGGTGGCGAGAAGCAAGAACATCAAAACAACAACAGTTTTTTTCATAGAAACATCGCTCTTGGAGCATTCTTTATAACGCATTACACTGGACACTGATTACTGGTCACTGATTACTGCCTCAATCACCGGGTTGGTAAACCGCTTTGGCTTTGCGGGCCTGGGCCGGAATGACCTCGCGCTCTTGTTCCGGCCAGGCGGCAATCAGCGTGCCGAGGATGAACACAAACGAACCAAGCCACAGCCAGTTGACCAGCGGGTTGTGATAGACCTTGAACGGCGCGATTTGCGAGGTCACGCCCTCCCAGTTAATCAGCAGCACATACAAGTCATCGGCCATGGTGGAGCGCACGCCGGGGATAGTCATTGGCTGTCCATCAGAATATACATCGTAGCGCGGGTAAAGTTCGGTGATAAATTTTCCATCCTTAAAGACGCTCATCGCCGCCCGCGTCACCGACCGCCCATCGCTGGCCGGGAATTGCGCAAGCGAGTCGTAGCGAACCGTGTAACCCGCTAATTGGATGCTTTCGCCAACCGCCAGGCTTTTCTGGGTCTCGCTCTGGAACATTTCGATGCCGATGATGCCTATCGCCATCAGAATCACGCCCAGGTGGATGGTGTATCCGCCATAGCGGCGGCGGTTGCGCCCGGCCAACCGCCACAAGGCCAGGAACAGGTTCTCGCCCTGGGCGCGGCCGCGGGCGCTGGCGGCGCGCCAGAACTCATAGAGGGTGATGGAGGCGGTCAGCGCGGCAAACGTCAGGCCAATCAGGGCGTAGATGTTGGTAATTCCTGCGGCAAGCAGTCCAATCAGCACCAAAACGGCAGGGATGGCGGGCCTCCACATCAATTTGGCAATGGCGAGTACGTAACGCTTTTCAAGGTCGATGCCGCTCTGGGCGGCAATGTTCTTGACGGCGGTGTGTCCCCAGGCCGAGAGCGGGGCGACACCCATCAACAAGACCAGCAGGGCAAACAGCGGCCCGGCGGCGCGTTCGTAGTAGGGCGGGCCGACGGTCACTTTCTGGCCGGTCAACAGTTCGGTAATCAGCGGCGAAATGACGCCCCAGAAACAGATGACCAGGATGCCCATGAACAGCAGGTTGTTGAGCAGGAACAAGGCCTCGCGCGAAAACATCGAGTGCATTTGCCCTTCGGCTTTGAGCGAATCCCAGCGGTAAATGAGCAGGGCAATCGAAGACACAAAAGTCACGCCGATAAAGATAAAGAACGACGGCCCAATTTCGCTCTGGGCAAAGGCATGGACGGAGGACAAGACGCCGGAGCGGGTCAGGAAAGTCCCAAACAAGACCAGGGAATAGGTCAGGATGACGAGAATCATGTTCCAGCGTTTGAGCATTCCGCGCTTTTCCTGAATCATAACCGAGTGCAGGAACGCCGTGCCGGTCAGCCAGGGCATGAAAGCCGCGATTTCGACCGGGTCCCAGGCCCAGTAGCCGCCCCAGCCCAACACATCGTAAGCCCAGCGTCCGCCCAGCACAAGTCCGAGCGAGAGGAACAGCCAGGCGACGAGCGACCAGCGGCGGGTCAGGCGAATCCAACGGTCATCGGCGCGACCGGTGATGAGGGCCGCAATTGCAAAGGCGAAGGGGATGACGTAAGCCACGAAACCCAGGTAGAGCATGGGCGGGTGAATAATCATGCCCGGATGCCGCAGCAGCGGGTTCAGCCCGCGTCCATCTTCCACTGTGAAGGGAATCGCGTTGGCGGGCCGGAAAGTGTAGGCGTCGATATTATTGAATGTCTGCCAGAACCGGGCAAAGGGATTCTCGAAGAAAATGTTCAGGCTGAGGAAAAAGGCAATCGTGAAACTCGAAACCACAATCACCCAGGGCAGGAACTCGCGGTCACGCTCCCATTTGCGCAGGGTCACAGCCGTGGCAAAGGCTGCCAGCAGCCAGGACCAGAACAGGAGCGAGCCAGACTGACCGCCCCACAGCGCAGTAACCTTCAGGTAGGTCGGCATATCGCGGCTGGTGACTTCGTAAACGAATTTGACATTGAAATCACCGACAACCAGCAGATAGATAAGGGTCAGCGATGCCAGGGTCAGGAGCGGGAAGGTGAGCAGCATCGCCAGGCGGGCGCTCTCGACCCACTTCTGCCGTTTGGAAAAATGACCATAAAGGGCTGCGCCGATGCTATACAGCGCAGCCACGAAAGTAATAACCAGGACGCCAAAACCGAAATCGGCTAACATGGAATTCTCCTCAGCCTTCGGATTGTACCGGCAGGGCTTCTTCGTAGCGCGTGGGGCACTTCAGGAGCAATTCATCGGCATAGAAAACGCCGTCCTCGCCCATTTTGCCGGTCATAATGGCCTGGGCTTCGTTGCGCAGCAGGTCGGGCTTGGGGCCATGATAAACGACCTGGATGCGGGAGCGTGATGGGTCGATGGTGGCCTGGTACAAGACCTCCGCCAGGCCGCCCTGGGCTTCTATTTCCCGATTATCGCCGGTGACATGCGCCACCGTAAACGAGAGCGTCAGCGATTGCGGGTCATAGTTGATGGTCTCGCCAAGAACCGCGCCGGAAACGCGCACGTTTTTGCCGTAGATACTCTCGCCTTTTGCATTCAATTCGTCGATGGTCAGGAAATATTGGGCGCTGGCCTGGGTCGACGAAACAATCAGGTAAACAACCGCAGCCAGGATAAGGGCGCCCCCTAGAATGAACTTGGTGCGTGGGGATTGGGCCATGTTTCACTCCTTTTGTAATGATAAGTATTACGAACCGGACTTACGCAGAACCATGAAAATATCCGCTAATCTACGCCAATCCACGCGAATTTTTGAACAATTTCGGGCTTAAATGCCTTTGATTAGCGATGATTAGCGCAGATTGGCGGACAAAAAGCTTATTTTGCGTAAGTCCTAACGAATACTTAATATTCTACACAATTAGATTAAGGATTGCTGAAAAGGGTTGAATGCATGTAATGATAAATGTCATATAAATTCATCATTTTTGTCCCAATTTGGGCGGTTCTGCTCTCACCCTTGCCATAAAACTGATCCGCAGGCTTGCCCGCCAGCGGGTCATCACGGCAAAAAAATATAAACGTCCCGAAGGCTTTGGTCGGTCAAAAAACCGTTCAAGAGCAAGCCTTCGAGACGCTTGGGTTTACATGCGCCTAATGGGATTGATGTTCCCCGTCGTGCGCGCGTTGGAAAGGAAGGTAGCGCGCCGCCAGCGAGAACATCAACAGCCAGTAGGAAATCACCATGCCGCCGACGGCAAACTCGACCCAGGTGGGGGTGTAAGAGTTCAGCATAACCGTAGGCGTAAATGGGTCATAAGAAATCGAAGCAATCAACCCGGAGAAGTTGTAATTCCAGCGCATCAGGATGGCGTTGAAAAGCGGGATGGCCGATAGCGCCAGCAGGATGCGAAAACTGCGGATGCGCCTGGCCGCCAGGAGCAGCGCGCCCGCAAGGGCCGGCAGGAGCGCCTGCCCCAGCCAGAAGGTGAGCGAATATGGCGCAATCGTATCGAGCAATTGGGTTTGCAGGGCCACTTCGCGGTCGAAACTATAGTAGTTGGTCACGGCCCAATCCCAAACCCGCAGGTAGGTCAGGAGCAGGGTCGCTGCGCCGGAAATGCGCGCCAGGTCGTAGAACACGTCATCCTTCACCTGACCGGGACGCATGATGCGGAAAACGACGATGCTCAAGAAGAAGAGCAATGCCACGCCGCCTGCCACTGCCGAAAGGACGAACTGCACCGGCGCCGACTGGTTGAACCACAGTCCGCGCCCGGATAGCACCGAATAGGTCGCGCCCAGCGAAGCCTGGTGCAGCAGGGAAAGAGAGAGGCCGATAACCGCCAGCACCGGACTCCAACCATGCATCCAGTGAGATATTTTATGCATCGGCCCCATCAACTTCCCCAGGATGGGGAAGCGCGTCAGCCAGGGATGTTTGGAAAAGGCGGGATGCTCCAGCACAATCGGCATCAATTCCGCCATCAGCACGCTCAGGTATAGCACCACGCACATCGTAATTTCCCACAGCAGGGAGTGCGGCTGCCAGTACACGATTGGATGCCAGAAGCGGAACGGCTTGCCCAGGTCGAACAGCAAGACCATGCCGGCCGTCGAGTAGCCCAAAAAGCCGAGCAGGATAGCCAGTTTGCCGACCACCTCGAAGCGTTGGATGCGCAACAGATGCACAATCACGCCAAAGACGAAAGCGCTGCCGCCCAGGGCAATGGCAGAAAGGTCAATCGTAATCCACAAAGCCCAGGGAACCCTGTTGGAGAGTCCGGTAACATGCAAACCCTGGGTCAGGACGACGTACGCGCCAACCAGTCCAAACGCAATGAAACCAAGCAGCAGCGCAACCCAGTATGGGAAAATATCAATCGAGAGTTTCCCGATTCGAATCTTGGGGTAATGAACGATAGCCTGCATGGTTTATTCTCCCCTCTGGAAGGGCGGCTTGTAGGCCGAGTCGGGCGGAATGTAATAGACACGCGGTTCCGTGCTGAGTTCTTCCCGCAGGCGCAGGGTGACGCGGGCTTCCTCGCGCGCTTTGGAGATGGGGCTTTTGGCGTCATTCAAATCGCCGAAGACCCGCGCCCCGGTCGGGCAGGCGACCACGCAAGCCGGGGTCGCCTGTTGGTCCACGCCGGGAGTCAGATTGCGCGCCAGGCCGTCATCGATGCGATGGGAGCAGAAATGGCATTTTTCCACCACGCCCCGGTCGCGGTTGGGGACTTCCTGCACGCCAAAGGTGGGGGACAGCTCACTCTTTTTGATAGGTTCGCGCCAGTTGAAGACACGCGCGTCATACGGGCAGGCTACCTGGCAATACCGGCAGCCAATGCAGCGATTGTAGTCCATCGCAACAATTCCGTCTTCGCGGTAATACGTCGCCTTGACCGGGCAGACATGCACGCAGGGCGCTTCGGCGCACTGCATACAGGGACGCGAGAGGAAATACTCGGTGCCGTTTTGGGTCGTTTCCGTCGAAACCACGTTATAGAGCATGTCATCGGCCAGGTTGTTGACGGCCTGGCAGGCATAGGTGCAGTAATTGCAACCAATGCACTTATTGACATCAATCAACATGCCCCATTTGACGCCGCCTTCCCCGCCGCCCCCGGCTTCGAGCGGGCTGGCAAGCGAATTGACACTGATAAACTGGGTCAAACCGACCGTCGCTGCCAGGCCGCCAGCCAGTTTCAAGAAATCGCGCCGTGAGACGGCGTTTTCGTCTTGCGCTTTATTCTTGGATGGGGTCTTTTTCATCGCGCGCCTCCGAACTTTCTTCTTCCTTTTTGGCTGCTTTGCCATTGCCATTGTTGACATCCAGTTCACGCTCAATCAACACCCAGACCGCGCCGCCGCCCATGCCAATGCCGATAATGAAGAACAACCAGGTGGGAAGGTTAACGCCTCCCCGCTCAGGCTGGACGGGTTCGACCACGCGCGGCTTGACATCCGGCGAGGCCGGGGTGATCGAAACGCCGCGCACCAGGCTGTTGGCCTCGTGAATGTCCGAGTGGCAGGACTGGCAGGTAGAGATTTCAGAGATAAAGGTATGCCCCACTTTAGGGCCCATGTGGCAATCGAAGCAAGTCAGGCCTGCTGCGCCATGAGTCGAGCCATGGGTGGCATCTACCTGGGCGCGGTGACAGTTTTCACAGGTGCTTTTGTTCTCGCCAATCAGTTTTTGCGCCTGGGAGTGCGGCTCGTGGCAGGTAATGCAGCCCATGCCGCGCTTACCATGTTCGCTGGTCATCCAATCGTCCTTGATATCGACGTGGCAGGCATCGCAGGTTTCTGCCTCCGGCAGGTTCAGGTAATTGACCTGCGGATGCGCTCCCTGGCCTTCACCCAGTTTATGACAGGCAAAACAGTTGGTGGCCTCCGCGCCGTGCTTGCTCTGGCTCCAGCGGGTGTACACATCTGCATGGCAGTTCACGCAGGCATCCGCCGGGCTGCCCTGCTGCGCCTCCGCCGCCTGGACCGGCCCGCTGGGGGCCGCCAGCAGGATGCCCAATCCGGCAATAACAATCAACGCCAACCCAAAAAGGGCCACTGACTTCCACAATACAGGTTTTTTCATATTGCATTCTCCCATGTAAATTGAGATTTGGGTATCAAGATAGAGGGTAATGACAAACGCCCCCCTTGCAAGTGTTACCTGTCATAATCCAAACAGACTAAAGTAATCCAAATACATTAGATACACTTATCAAATTCCATGCACGCAAGTTATCACGCAGCACCAGAAATAAAAAAACGCCCCTGGCGGGACGCTTTCGTAACGTGGAATTCGTTCCGCGAAAAGCCCTGCAAAATTTACATCCTCAACTTTGTGCCACAAGCCCGGCAAAAACGGTCGCCGGGCTGGGCGCGCTTGCCGCACTGGGAACAGTATGCCGAAGCGGTAGCGTCATCGTCAGTCTGCGCGGTATGCCGCCTGCGCGCGCGGCCTGTTCCTGCGCTGCTGGAACGTCCCGAAAGCCAGTACCATGCCCCCCCGCCCAGGATGAGAATCAGCCCCATGCCACCCAAAATCCAGGGCAGGAAAGGCATAATCGGCGGGGAAGACTCCAGCGAAGCGCTTGGTTTGGGTCGAGCCGCAGACAGTTGCGAACGCGGGTTGTCATAATTGACCTTTAGCGCAATCCGTTCACCAGATTTGAGATTTTGCGCTGCAAGTGAGCGGTACGCCAATCCATCTTCTCTGGGTTCCTGGCCAATCATTTCCGGCTCCGTCAAGATATTCGCTGCGGCAAGCGGCTCCTGTAAGACCATTTTGAACGAAGTGACCGGGTAATCTCCCGGCCAGGCGTAGATGAACGCGCGCTTTTGCTCCTGCTGAACATACGGGATGTAAAACTCCACCCGGTAGGTCAGCCGGTCAGTCACAACGAACGTGACTACGCTGTAATTTCCCTCCTGAACGGGCGGCGCATGTTCTACGTTCATCAACCCTCCCGCTTCAGTTCTCGCAACGGCAAACAGTTGCGCCCCGGCAGGCATTCGAATGTTGACCTGGGCCGGGAGCGGTGTTTCGGCAGCGATGACGAAATCATACAACACCAGCACCGAGGGCTGGTCGAAATCCGGCCACAGTTCAATGGTAAGGCGCTCGAAAACAACAGCCGCTTGCGCTCGAACCGGAGCAGGGGCGGCCAACAGCAACGCCATCACCAACAAAAACACAATGCGACGCATTCAGAACCTCCGCGAAAGAAACTGTGCGGATATTACCATGATTCGGGCCTGTTTTTATGCCCCATGCAGGGCATTCAGCAATTGCCACATCGTCCAGTTGACGGGCGCAGGCACGCCGCGCTCCTGCGCTGCGCGCGTCACCGCCCCGCAAATCGAGTCGATTTCAGTGCGCGCGCCGCGTTTCACGTCCTGCAACATCGAGGAGCGGTTGGCCGCCGTCCGCCGCGCCACATCTTCCACAGCCGTTACCGGGTCTGCGAAGGGCAGTTTCACCCCGCCTGCCGCCGCCACAGCCGCCGCTTCCCTGGCCAGCGCCGACATCACCAGCCGCGCCGCCGGGCGCTTGAGCAGTTCCCCGTTCGGCACGCGCAGCAGCGCCGTCAACGGGTTGATGGCCGCGTTGACGACCAGTTTGCCCCACGCCAGGGCATTTGCATCGGGGACGATGTCCACCCGGAACCCGGCCCCGCGCAACAGGCCTTGCACCTCCCCGC
>DAOUAZ010000163.1:0-7054 GCA_034432975.1 Anaerolineales bacterium
CGGGCGGCACGCGCCGCAGGATGTTGACCGCCGAATAGAGTTCCTCGGCGTGGACGTGTCCCTGGGGGGTCAGCCCGGCCAGTTTTTGCAACATCTCGCGCACCAGCTTTTCGAGCGGCTGGCGGGTTTTATGGTTAAAAGCCGCATCGACCGCGTCGACCGTTGGGACAACAACCGCCATGCGTTCGTTATATTCACAAGAGATTTCATGTTTTAGCAGGGCAAAGACCAGCCCGCCATCCGACCCGGCCAGCACGGTGCGCACCCAGTCCCGGTTGGGACGGTGCGTCTTGGCCTCGACAACCACCTCGCCGGGCGTTTTGCTGCGCCGAATGATGATGTATGCGCCGGGGATTAATTTCTGCTTTTCGTACCATTTGCGCAGGCCGTACACATAGCCATACTCGCGCACCACCCAGGCGGGCATTTTTTCGCCGGTTTTGCCATCCACCAGCGTAAAGCGGATGCGCGGCGATTCGATGGCCGTCGGGAAGAACGAGCGCACGCGCAGCGAGACAGGCAGCGTACCGGCGCGCCAGTGTGGATAGGTCAGGGTGATAGTCACTTCATCCGTTTTCGGCGGTTTTTGGTCGGTTTCGCTCAGTTCATCGTCCAGTTGGGCTTCGAGCGCAAGCATCTGACTGTTCAAGATGGAGCGGTCATAATCCACCGGGTTGTATTTCAAGACTGCCGGGATATTCTGCACTTCCTCTGGCTCGAGGCGGCGCAGGCACCACAAGACCGCGCCGGTCGGCCCGACTTCGTCGAAGCGGCCATCTTCCTGGAGCGCGTAGTTCATCGAGAACTCAGTCAATTTGGGGTTGGAGGTGCGCGGCAGCCCGACTTGTTCCATCAACGCGGCGGTGGTCAGCGGCTCGCCAGCATTCATTTCCAGGATGGCTTCAGCCAGGTTGAGATGCCCGGTATTGATGTCCACCAGTAAGGCTTGCGGGAACCAGGCCCCAGCGATGCGGACGAGTGAGTCGTCCCCTTCGAGCGCGACATCGAGTTTGCGGGCGATGTCTTCGCCGTAGAGCGACAAAATGGACTGGATATCGGTCTCCGGGTCGAAGGCGTCTTCCACATGATGGTTCAGCTTATGTTCGGCGAGTGAAGCCGCAAAGGAACGTGTGTTTCCATCGTCGAACACGACATCGATTACATCGAATGCCCCCAGTTCGGGATTGTTGCCGGGGCGCATCGCAACGACTTCTCCTTTTTTCATTGCTAACGAGGGGAAAATCAATTTTTGGCCGGTTTTGTAGGTTTCTTGGGGTAGATAGAAATCGCCCTTGGCGAGTTGTTCTTCGCGTTGGGTCTCACGTTCGATTCGGATGCATTCCTCGACCAGGACGGCGAGCAATTCCTGCGTGGTCAATGGCGTTTCAGTCTCGAAAAGATAGTTCTGGATGAATTCAATGTCGCGCTGGAGGACGGTGAAATTGCTCCAGTATTCGGTTGGGAGTTTGAGGGGAATACTCATCATCATATTGCCTTGCAGAGGAAATTTCCGCGCACAGGGAAGCCAAACTGTTCCGGTTGAAAGCGGATTTGCGGAGTAATTATACCTTAAGCCTCCGGGGAACTTCCGACTTGTGCTATAATTCCCGAACCATGTTGCGCTGGCTGCACATTCCCCTGAACAATAACGATGATAATCTGTCGGACGACTGGCACAGGTCCGACAGGCTGTCTCAGCCTGTGTAAACCACCCGTTCCATCCCGCCAGCCGCCCGACGCATTCTGTGTATCCCAAGCAGAGCCGCGGGCGATATTTTTTGCCCTGGGCTGGCTCGCAGGGCGTCTTAAGGAATTATCTCTCGAATCAGGAGGTTCAGCATGTATCGAACACACACTTGCGGGGAACTGCGCCCCGCCCAGGCCGGGGAAACCGTGACCCTGGCCGGATGGGTCCACCGCCAGCGCGACCACGGCGGCGTGACCTTCATCGACCTGCGCGACCGCTACGGCGTCGTGCAGGTGGTCGCCGACCCGGCCAAACCGGAAGTCCATGCCGCCCAGGAGGCCCGCTCCGAGTGGGTGCTGGGTATTACCGGCATCGTTCGCCGCCGCCCGGCAGGGGCCGAAAACCCAAACATGGCGACCGGCGAAATCGAAATCGAGGCCACCGGGGTCGAAGTGCTGAACCCATCCAAGCCGCTGCCCTTCCTCATCAACAAAGATGAAGACACCGAAGAAGCGGTGCGCCTGAAGTATCGCTATCTCGACCTGCGCCGCGAGCGAATGCAGAAGACCATGATTCTGCGCCATCACGTGGTCAAATTCATCCGCGATTACCTGAGCGAGCGCGGATTCCTCGAAATCGAAACGCCAATGCTCTTCAAGACCACGCCCGAAGGCGCGCGCGACTACCTGGTGCCTTCGCGCCTCCAGCCGGGCATGTTCTACGCCCTGCCGCAGTCGCCCCAGCAACTCAAGCAACTGCTGATGGTCTCCGGCTTCGACCGCTACTTCCAGATTGCGCGCTGCCTGCGCGATGAAGACCTGCGCGGCGACCGCCAGCCCGAATTCACCCAACTCGACCTGGAAATGTCCTTCGTGGAGCGGGATGATGTGCTGGGTGTGGTCGAAGGGCTTTTTACCGATATGGTGAAGGAAATCCTGCCCGGCAAGCGCCTGCTGGCCTCGCCCTGGCCGCGCCTGACTCACCATGAAGCGGTCGAACGCTTCGGCACCGACAAACCCGACCTGCGCTTTGGCCTGGAACTCTACACCCTGAACGAGGTTTTCGCCAGCACCGACTTCATGGTCTTCCAGAACGTCATCAAGAGCGGCGGCGTCATCCAATGCCTGGTCGCGCCTGGCTGCGCCGAATACACCCGCAAGGAAGTGGACGACCTGACGACTTTCTGCAAAGAACAGGGCGCAAAGGGTCTGGCGACCCTGGCCCTCGCCGCGGAAGGCGTCAAAGGCACGGCCCAGAAGTTCATCAAGCCCGAAGAAGTCGAGGCCATCCAAGCCCTGACCGGGGCCAAAACCGGCGACCTGGTTTTGTTCATCGCCGATAGCAAGGCCGTTGCCAACAAAACACTCAGCGCCCTGCGGCTTTTATTTAGAGACCGATTGGGATTGGCGGACAAAGACCTGCTGGCCTTTGCCTGGGTGGTCGATTTCCCGATGTTCGAGTATAACGACGAAGACAAGAAATGGGACGCCGCCCACCATCCCTTCACCATGCCAAAGATGGAAGACCTGCCCAAGTTCGAGACCGACCCAGGGCAGATTCTCTCCGATGCTTACGACATGGTGCTGAACGGCTACGAAACCGCCTCCGGTTCGATTCGTATCCACCGCTCTGACATCCAGCAGAAAGTCTTCCAACTGCTTGGGCTGAAGGAGGAAGAAATCCAGGCCAAGTTTGGTCACATGATTGAAGCCTTCCAATACGGCGCGCCGCCGCACGGCGGCATGGCCCCCGGTATCGACCGGCTGGTGATGATTTTTGCCGACGAACCCAACATCCGCGAAGTCATCGCCTTCCCCAAGAACCAAGCCGGGCGCGACCTGATGGCCGATGCGCCTTCTCCAGCCAGCGAGAAGCAGTTGAACGAGTTGCAGATAAGGCTGGATTTGAAAAAGCCTGAGGAAAAGTAACCTTACAGAGCCGGAGGGTCAGCCCCGGCTCTAATTTATCCCTTCCCTCTGGAGATTATTTTGTGGTATAAGAAAAACACCCTGCTGTGTGCGTGTTGCCGTCTCACCGGTTCTGAGCCAACACTTTCTGAATGGGTTTCCATCTCACGGCATGAACGCGATAGGCCTCGGCCAAGGCGGGAGTTCCGGGTAGAAGCCCAACCTGCTTCGGCAGGTTCAGAACTTTACGGCTCACGGCATGTGCGGGGTACTTTTACAAAAAGACGCCACAAGTGGCGTCTTTTGCGTGTTGTGAACAGGCGCGGTTTCTGACCCGGCGCTATCACCGCCGCGGCCAGCGACAGTCTGACTCCTGTTCTCCTCGCCTACCCCTTGACCCAACGTCCCAGCGTCTTGTGGACAGCCAGCCCTGCCGCCGCGCCGACCAGCAGGGCGGAGAGCATCCCCAGCAGCCATCCGTAATCTTCCTGAACAAATCCCGCCACCAGCCCGCCCGCGAACCGGGCCAGGATAAAGACCAGTAATAAAATGGCGGTTTCGATGACGGTATTCCGCGCCAACTCGCGCCGGGACAGTTTCCCGGCCCGGTAGTTTCGCCAGTGGCGCAGGGCCAGCAGCAGAATACCCATGCCAAGCATGAGCGCGATAAGCGGCATGGCGAATCCCTGCGCCAGGGCAGGCGCGAAGAGCAGCCCGGCCAGCAGGGCCAGGGTTAAGAGCAGGGCCAGTTTGGGCCAGTGGCGTTCGAGGAGGGTGGGCATGGGGGTTGTTCCAGTAAATTCGCTTCCGTTGTTACCAGGTTACTCATATAGACTGCATACGTTTTCCGAGTCATTACAACTGTACCAATCGGGGGTAACATACAATCCCAAGTCTTTAATTTCACCAATAACAAGAATATTCCACTGTGGTTCAATATATGTAGGAAATCCTAGCTCTTTAGAATCCACCTGTGCTGATAACAACTCTCCACTTTCAAGGTCAAAATAATATATTCCCGCAAAAATTCTTGAAAAAATTATGCTGTTATATACTAAATAGGTACTAAAAATCAAATTCCGGCTATCCGGGGACCAGGCAATATTGTTTTTCGATTGATACGGTTTGAATGTATAAGACCCTGCATTCCCAGGGTATGCGATGATTAATTCGGGCTCGATTTTCTTACGATGCTTATCTCTCCACATCAAAGTATCAAATGAGGATGTCTCCACATTCATAAGATATAAAGATTCGGATGTCAGTATCGCTATATAGGCACCATCTGGCGACCAATATAAGGATGGGTTTTCGTACTCTGTGTCTATCTCGGTAACTTTCCCTGTTTCCAAATCCATGAGCAGAATTTTCTCATCCACCGTCAAGGCCCAGAGATTCTTGTCTGCAGGGGAAGGGGCTATAAAATACGCCTTGCGGAGAAGTTCCTTGGCACTTTCATCCAAATGGTTAAGATTCCCCCAACCTGCGCAGTCTGCCTTGTCTGCATTAAGCATTACGATACAAAATGGAGTCAACACAAGACCATTGCCCTCCATTACCCAAGATAAAGATGCAAGTAAGCGAGAGTTAATATATGCGCCAACCCCGTCCTTAGGCATATATAGTTCAGGCAGTTCAATCACCTGTAAGCCATTCAGGATGCTATTATTCTCGTCTTGCAGATTTTCAACCAAATTCAAAACACATAGATTTATAGGTTTGCCATAGCCTCTCTCACCATCTTTGTGAAAATTTTCCTGTTGAGGCATATCCAGTTTCCAACAACCAAAGGCTATCCTCGTGCCATCCAGTGACCACTTGACTGGCGACCCTAGATAGGGTTCGTACGTTTCACCAGGCGTGTAGGAAATCTCCCTAACATTTTCCCCATTCGCATCCATGATGACAATCCGATTTGCCGTACGGTCAACATAAACGACTTTCCCAGGCAGGTTCCTATCGCCCCATTCGCGAGTCGGGGTCATTTCACGATTCAAGGACAAGGAATCAACAGGCCCTGGCGAAGGAGGCGGTGTTTCAGTCCCATTTTTGACCAGAGTTGGGTTTACAGGCGCAGTCAAAGTCGAGATTACATTGGTATTCTCACCCAAAGGCGTCTGAGATTGGCAACTTGTCGTTCCAGACAGCAAGACGAAACAAAGTACGTAAATTAGAAGTTTTGTTTTTCTCATAGATATCTTTATGGACCGGTGGGTGAAGTTGGAGGGCAGTAGTAGAGCGAAAATTCATTTTCCCCGCCAGGTTGGAGAACATAACAATGCTTGCCATCCAGCGACACAGCAGGTAAATTCGAAGGAGAAATATTGTAATGGGCTGGATTTATGGGCTGCGCTGGAACCAGCGAAATTTGCGAAAGCGTAGTAGTTCCCGTATCATCCAAAGAACGAACGTCTCTGGGTTTGTTGTTAACATCAAACAATCCATCCTGCTCGACAACTGCTGGGCGAGGGTTAGAATGTAATGATGAAGGAGAGAAATAATTGGAAGGGTTATCAGTCCCTACAAGTATCGCCGCGTGTTGCCAAGAGTATTGGTGTTCATAATAAGAATTGTAATAAAACACAGCGTTCCCTGGCTGGAATATTTGCGGGAAGTTTTCAAGAATGTTATTGAAAGATGGTTGGTTTCGCAAAACACCCGGTTGGCCTCTATCGTTTGAATAAACTATCCGAAACTCACCATGATAACTGGAGAATAGTTCTTGTTGTGGTCCAACTTGTTGCCAGACAATAGTATCAAATGATCTCTCTTTAAATTTTTCAATGTTCCAATCTGAACCAGGAAATCGAACACCTGCCTGCCACCACATATGTGATAAAAAGTTTGAGCAATTGGTATTGCCATCACCTGTAAACTGATAAACAAGGTTGCCAAGTTTATAGTTATCCAAGGCGAATTGGGCAGCTCTATCTCCAATGCCGTTCCAATTGCCTGGTATTGGCGAGCCAGTTGCCTGAGTTCCCCCAGGCCTAAATACCAAAGACCATTCGCCATCATACTCTCGCAAGAAGCGCCATACGGAACTGGTTTCATTCGCTGGTTCGGTAGTTTGCGGGGCAATAGACATGAGCGGCTTGCCGCCTGTGGTGTGGGTTTGCTGCCATTGTCGCTCGTTTTCCGCTTCGATGCGCTCCAACTTGGCATCCAGCCGCTGCGCATGGGCCTGTTGGTCGGTTTCCTTCCGCGCCCGCCGCGCGGACTCAACCACTCCCGCCAGCAGCCCAAGCGCGGTGGAAATTCCCAGTTGCCCAGCTGCGACACGCAAGGCGTCTTGCGCGGTTTGCGGCAAACCAGAATTCTTCAGGGCTTCGTTTAGCATGGCTTTGCCTTGCAGGTAGTTCTGAATTTTGGCCTGCTCGCGCATTTGGGCTTCCTTGGCGCGCAGGGCGGCGTTTTTGGCATCGACTTGTTCCTGCACGGCCCGGCGTTGGGCTTCTTC